>JAZKYN010000034.1:0-21815 GCA_045612145.1 Bacilli bacterium | reverse complement strand
TGGAATAGAGGAAGGAACTACTTTAGAACATACAAAAGTTGTTGATAAAGGATATGCGGCTACATGTGAAAAAGAAGGTTTAACAGATGGAAGCCACTGTTCAGTATGTAATAAAGTATTAGAAGAACAAACTAAAATTAATATAGCAGATCATACTTGGATAGATGCAACAAAGAAAGCTCCAAAAACATGTAGCGTTTGTGGAGCAACTGAAGGAGAAAAACTAAAAGGATGTAAGAAAGCATCAGTAGTTACTATCCTATCAATGGTATCTTTACTTGCGACATCACTTGTATTATTAAGAAAGAAAAGATAAATAATTTAATATAAAATAGATTAACAAACTAGTTTCAAAAACTAGTTTGTTTTTTACTAAATAGGAAATTTTTTATTAATAATTTTTTTAAAAAATAAAAAAGTTTTAAAAAATAGTGAAAAATAAAGCAACAAGTTTGCAAAAAAATGAAAAATAAGTATAATATTAAAGGCTAATCGAAAGGCGGAGATATGCGAGGTTGCTGACACACACGGAAGAGTTGTCATGCGTGCGTATGGTCAGGTAATTCGTATGGAGCCGAAAGCTTATTAGAAAATAAAGCTAGGAGGAAAAAACATGGCAAAAGAAAAAAAATTAAGAATAAGATTATTATCTTATGATCACAGATTATTAGATGAATCTGCGAAAAAAATTGTTGAAGCTTGCAAAAGAACTGGTGCTAAAGTATCTGGTCCTATTCCGCTTCCAACAGAAAAGGAAGTATTTACTATTATCCGTTCACCACACAAATATAAAGATAGTCGTGAACAATTTGAAAGACGTACTCATAAACGTTTAATTGATATTGTAAATATGACTCCAAAAACAATGGATGCGTTAGTTCACTTAGAACTTCCATCTGGTGTCGATATCGTTTTAAAATAGTGAGAAATAGGAGGTGTACTCATGGCCAAAGGAATCTTAGGTAAGAAAATCGGAATGACACAAGTTTTCACTGAAGCTGGCGCTTTAATCCCAGTTACAGTAATCGAAGTAACTCCGAACGTAGTATTACAAAAAAAGACTGTTGAAACTGACGGTTACGAAGCAGTTCAATTAGGTTATGCTGATAAAAGAGAATCATTAGCAACTAAACCTGAAAAAGGACACGTAGCAAAAGCAAACACAGCCCCTAAGCGCTTCATTAAAGAAATCGCTGGGAAAGAAATGCTAGCGTTTGAAGTTGGACAAGAGGTTAAAGGAAATATTTTCACAGAAGGTGAATTAGTAGACGTAACAGGTATTTCTAAAGGTAAAGGTTACCAAGGTGTAATCAAACGTTGGAACTATCATTTAGGTCCTGCTGCTCATGGTTCAGGATATCATCGTGGAACTGGATCAATGGGTTCAATTCAACCTGCTCGTATTAAACCAGGTAAAAAAATGGCTGGTCGTATGGGTGGTGAAACTGCTACAGTTCAAAATTTAGAATTCGTTAAATACGATGCAGAAAACAATGTAATTTTAGTTAAGGGTAATGTACCTGGTGCTAAAAACTCATATGTAGTTGTTACAAATGCAGTTAAAGCTAAAAAACCAGAAATCAACCCTGAAGCATTAGCGTAAGAAAGGAGATTAACACATGCCAAAAGTTGTTTTATACAATCAATTAGGTTCACAAGTTGGTGAATTAGAATTAAACAATAACGTGTTTGGTGTTGAAGATAACCAACAAGCAATTTATCAAACAGTTGTTGCTGAACGTGCTGCAATGAGACAAGGTACTCAAAAAGCTAAAAACCGTTCAGAAGTTAGTGGTGGTGGTCGCAAACCTTGGCGTCAAAAAGGTACAGGTCGTGCAAGACAAGGTTCAATCCGTGCTCCACAATGGCGTGGTGGTGGTGTTGTATTTGCTCCAACTCCAAGATCTCATGCTATTAAAGTAAACAAAAAAGTTGTTAGACTTGCAATGCGTTGTGCATTAAGTGCAAAAGTTCGTAACAACAACATCGTTGTATTAGATGATATTCAATTAGAAACTTTCAAAACTAAAGGTTTAGTTGAAGTATTAAAAGCATTTAACTTACAAGAAACAAAAGTAGCTTTAGTATTAGCAGAAGCTAATGGTAATGTTGAAATCGCTGGACGTAACATTCCAAATGTATTAGTTAGCAATTATTCACATGTATCAGTTTATCAAATGATGAATGCTAAAAACTTAGTAATCACAAAAGCTGCTGTAGAAAAATTTGAGGAGGTTCTTAAATAATGAAATCTGCTTACGATATTATTAAAAGACCAATCATCACTGAAAAATCAAGTGGTTTAGTTGATAAATTACAATATACATTTGAAGTTGCAGTTGATGCAAACAAAGTTGAAATTAAAAAAGCAATCGAAGAAATCTTCAATGTTAAAGTTGAAGCAGTTAGAACAGTAAATGTTCACAGAAAAGCAAAAAGATTACAAAGATATGAAGGATTCAAAGCAGCTTACAAAAAAGCTATCGTAAGACTTGCTGATGGTCAATCAATCGACGTATTCGAAATTTAGTAATAGGAGGAAGAAAACATGGCTATTAGAAAATATAAACCTACCACTAATGGTAGACGTAACATGTCAGTTATCGTTTACAATGCTGAAATTACAACTGATACTCCTGAGAAGAGCCTTCTAGTTCCTCTTAATAAGAAAGCTGGACGTAATGCTCAAGGTCAAATCACTGTACGTCACAAAGGTGGAGCTGAAAAAAGAAAATATCGTTTAATCGACTTTAAACGTAATAAAGATAATATTCCAGCAACAGTTAAAACAATTGAATACGATCCAAATCGTAGCGCAAACATTGCATTAGTTGCATATGCAGATGGTGAAAAACGTTATATCTTAGCACCAAAAGATTTACAAGTTGGTCAAACTGTAATGTCAGGTGCAAACGCAGATATTACAGTTGGTAATACTTTACCAATCGTAAATATCCCAGTTGGTACAACTATCCATAATATTGAACTTCATCCTGGTCATGGAGGACAATTAGTAAGAGCTGCAGGTGCATCTGCACAAATCTTAGGACGTGAAGAAAGATATGTTCTTGTACGTCTTGGAAGCGGCGAAGTTCGTCGTATCTTAAATGAATGCCGTGCAACAATCGGTACTGTTGGTAATGTAGATTACTCTCTAGTTAATATTGGTAAAGCTGGTCGTACTCGTCATATGGGTATCCGTCCTACAGTTCGTGGTTCTGTTATGAACCCTAATGATCACCCTCACGGTGGTGGTGAAGGACGTCAACCTATCGGTAGAAGAGCTCCAATGACTCCATGGGGTAAAGTTGCTCTTGGTCTTAAAACTAGAAAAACTAAAAATAAATCTAACGGACTTATCGTTCGTCGTAGAAATGAAAAATAGGAGGGAACCAAATATATGTCACGTTCACTTAAAAAAGGTCCTTTTATTGATGAACATTTAATGAAAAAAGTTGAAGCATTAAATGCAAGCAATCAAAAGAAAGTAATTCAAACTTGGTCAAGAAGATCAACAATCTATCCTGAATTCGTTGGACACACAGTAGCTGTATATAACGGTAAAGAACATTTACCAGTATATGTAACTGAAGATATGGTAGGTCATAAATTTGGTGAATTCGCACCAACTAGAACATATCGTGGTCACGGTAAAGATAAGAAAGGTAAGAAATAGAGGTGTTAACTATGTCAGAAGCAAAAGCAATAGCAAAATCAGTTAGAATGTCACCTCGTAAAGCGAGACTTGTAATCGATTTAATTCGTGGTAAAAAAGTAGGTGTTGCTGTAGGTATCTTAAATAATACAAAAAGCACTACTACTGAAACAATTTTAAAAGTTTTAAACTCTGCAGTAGCAAATGCAGATCATAACTATGGAATGGATGTTAATTCATTATATGTTAAAGAAATTTACGTTAACGAAGGTGCAACTCTTAAGAGAATGAGAGCACGTGCTAAAGGTAGCGGAAACAGAATCTTAAAAAGAACTAGCCACTTAACAGTTGTTGTGGCAGAAAAGAACTAGAAGGAGGAACATATGGGTCAAAAGGTAAATCCAATTGGTTTAAGAATAGGTATTATTCGTGAATGGGATGCAAAATGGTATGCACCTAAAACTAAAGTAGCTGATTTATTACATGAAGATTTAAAAATTCGTGAATTCTTAAATAACTTCTATAAATCTGCATATGTTTCACGTATCGAAACAAAACGTACAGGTAAAAGAGTAATTGTTACAATCCATGCTGCAAAACCTGGTCTTGTAATCGGTTCTCAAGGTTCAAAGAAAAATGAAGCTGTAAAAGCTTTAGAAAAATTAACTGGTAAGAATGTATTCTTAACAGTAGTTGAAATTAAACAATTCGACGCAGATAAAGATGCTAAATTAGTAGCTAGAAAAATGGCTGAAGATTTAGAAAATCGTGCATCATTCCGTCGTGTACAAAAAATGGCAATCCAAAAAGCTTTAAAAGCTGGCGCTAAAGGTATCAAAACTATGGTTTCAGGTCGTTTAGGTGGTGCTGAAATCGCTCGTAGCGAATGGTATTCAGAAGGAAGTGTTCCTCTACATACATTCAGAGCTAACATTGATTATGCAACAGCAGAAGCTGCAACAACTTATGGTAAATTAGGTGTTAAAGTTTGGATCAATAAAGGTGAAGTTTTACCTGGTGCCAAAAAAGCAGTACCTAGTAAGGAGGCTAAATAATTATGTTAATGCCTAAAAGAACAAAATATCGTCGTCCTCATCGCGTAAGCTATGAAGGTAAAGCAAAAGGTGGAAAGACTGTTACATTCGGTGAATATGGTCTTCAATCTTTAGAAGGTGCATGGGTTACTGACCGCCAAATTGAGGCAGCCCGTATCGCTATGACACGTTATATGAAACGTGACGGGAAAGTTTGGATTAAAATCTTCCCTCATAACATTAGAACTAAAAAACCGCTAGAAGTTCGTATGGGTTCTGGTAAAGGGGCTCCTGACGGATATGTAGCAGTTGTTAAAGATGGTACAGTTATGTTTGAAATCGCAGGTGTATCTGAAGAAGTAGCTCGTGAAGCTTTAAGACTTGCTTCTCATAAACTTCCTGTTAAAACAAAATTTGTAGTAAAAGAAAGTGGTGATCGTTAATGGCAGCAAAAGTAAAAGTTGATAAAAAGCTTGCAAAGAAAATTGCAGAAAAGAAAACATTAGCTGGTAAAGTTCGTGAACTTAGCGATGCTGATATTCAAACTAAAATTAACGAATTAAAACAAGAATTATTTAATTTACGCTTCCAAGCTGAAGTAGGAAAATTAGAAAATACTGCTCAACTTAAGAAAGTGAAAAAAGAAATTGCTAGATGTTACACAGTTCTTACAGAACGTGCAGCAGCTAAGTAATGGGAGGTAAGCGATGGAAAGAAATAGTCGTAAAGTTTACGTTGGTAAAGTAGTTTCAGCTAAAAACGAAAAAACTATTACAGTTTTAGTAGAAACATATCGTAAACATCCATTATATGGAAAAAGAGTAAAATATTCAAAGAAATTTAGAGCTCATGATGAACTAAATACTGCTAAAGAGGGAGATATTGTAGAAATTATGGAAACTCGTCCACTTTCTGCAACAAAACGTTACCGTTTAGTGAAGATAGTTCAAGAAGCTGTAATTATTTAATCAGGAGGTAACTTATGGTTCAACAAGAGTCTAGAGTAAATGTAGCCGATAATTCAGGCGCTAAACAACTTTTGATTATTAAAGTTTTAGGTGGTTCAATCCACAAAACTGCAACAATCGGAGATATCTGTGTTTGTTCAGTTAAATCTGCATCAACTGGTGGTGTAGTTAAAAAAGGTGATGTTGTAAAAGCAGTAATAGTACGTACTAAAAAAGCTATCAAGAGACCTGATGGATCTTATATCAAATTTGATGATAACGCTGCTGTTATTATTAAAGAAGATAAAAACCCTCGTGGAACTCGTATCTTTGGCCCAGTAGCTAGAGAATTACGTGAAAAAGATTTCATGAAAATTGTTTCTTTAGCTCCAGAAGTACTATAGAAAGGAAGTAGCGTATGAGAATCAAAAAAGGTGACGTTGTAGTTGTTACTACAGGTAAAAATAAACCAAATCATGGAACTTACACAACTGGTGAAGTTCTAGCTGTATACCCTGCTACAAACAGAGTTTTAGTTAAGGGTGTTAATATTGTTACAAAACATAATCGTCCATCAAACGCTAATCCTGATGGCGGTATTACAAAACATGAAGCACCAATCCATGTATCTAATGTTGCATACTTAGATCCAGTAGAAAAGAAACCTACTAAGATTGGTTATAAATTCGAAGATGGTAAGAAAGTTCGTTATTGCAAACTTTCTGGAACTGTTATTAAGTAAGAAAGGAGTTTGACAAGTTATGAATCGTGTTTTAGAACTATACAAAAATGAAGTAATGGCTAAATTAACTGAACAATTCGGTTATACAACTGTTATGCAAGTTCCAAAGATTGAAAAAATCGTTGTTAACATGGGTGTTGGTGATTCAATTGCTAATTCAAAATTATTAGATGCAGCAGTAGAAGATTTAACTCAAATCACTGGTCAAAAACCTTTAGTTACAAAAGCAAGAAAATCAATTGCAGTCTTCAAATTACGTGAAGGTATGTCAATTGGTGCAAAAGTTACATTACGTGGCGAAAGAATGTATGAATTCTTTGATAAATTAATATCAATCGCTTTACCTCGTGTTAGAGATTTCCGTGGTGTAAATCCTAACTCATTTGATGGAAGAGGAAACTATACAATTGGTGTTAAAGAACAATTAATTTTCCCTGAAATCAATTATGATAAAGTATTAAAGATCCGTGGTATGGATATCGTTATCGTAACTACTGCGAAAACTGATGAAGAAGGTCGTGCTTTATTAACTCACTTAGGCATGCCTTTCGCTAAGAAGTAGGAGGTACTAAATGGCTAAAAAATCATTAAAAGTAAAATGTGCTCGTCCAGCAAAATTTTCAACAAGAAACTACACTAGATGTGAACGTTGTGGACGTCCTCATGCTGTATATCGCAAATTCAAAATCTGTAGAGTTTGCTTTAGAGAATTAGCATACGAAGGACTAATCCCTGGCGTTACTAAGGCTAGTTGGTAAGGAGGTTAATCTATGGTGATGACTGATCCAATTGCTGATATGCTTACTAGAATTCGTAATGCAAATCAAATGAAACATGCAACTGTTTCTATGCCTGCATCACGTTTAAAATTAGAAATCTTAAACGTTCTTAAAAACGAAGGTTATATCAGTGAATATGAAAAAATCGAAGACGGAAAACAAGGTATTATTAAAGTTACTTTAAAATACGTTGAAAAAACTCGTGTAATCAAAGGTATTAAAAGAATTTCTAAACCTGGTTTAAGAGTTTATGCTAAATCAAATGAATTACCAAAGGTATTAAATGGCCTTGGTGTTGCAATTATTTCAACTTCAAATGGAATTATGACTGACCGCGAAGCTCGTCAACAAAAGCTTGGTGGAGAAGTTGTAGCATTCGTTTGGTAGGAGGTACATATGTCAAGAATAGGTAATAAACATATCGTAATCCCTGCTGGTGTTGAAGTAGTTATCGAAGGAAACAAAATCACAACTAAAGGTCCTAAAGGTACTTTAAGTTTTGAATTCAATCCAGTATTAAATATTGAACAAAACGGAAATGAACTTGTATTAACTCGTTCATCTGAAACAAAATTCCATCATGCATTACACGGAACAACTCGTGCATTATTAAATAACATGGTTGTTGGTGTATCTGAAGGATTTACAAGAATTTTAGAAATCCAAGGTGTAGGTTACCGTGCTCAATTACAAGGTGATACTTTAGTAGTTAACGCTGGTTACTCTCATCCTGTAAATATGAAACTACCTGAAGGTGTTAAGGTAGTATGTCCATCTCCAACAGAAATCCAAATCAGTGGATGTGATAAACAAGTTGTTGGTGAATTTGCGGCGGAAATTAGAGCTATTAGAAAACCTGAACCATATAAAGGTAAAGGTATTCGTTATCAAGGTGAATATGTTCGTCGTAAAGAAGGAAAGAAAGCTAAGTAGAAAGGAGAGACTATAGGAAATGATCGTTAAGAAATCTAAGAAAATCGCTCGTCAAGCAAGACACAATCGTGTAAGAGCAGTTGTTGAAGGAACAAGCGCTAGACCACGTCTTGCAGTATATCGTTCAAATAAACATATATCTTGCCAAATTATTGATGATGAAAAACAAGTTACTTTAGTTTCTGCATCTACATTCGAAAATGGTAAAAAATTCGAAAATGGTTCAAATATCGAAGCTGCTAAACAAATTGGTGAATTAGTTGCTAAACGTGCTTTAGAAGCTGGTATTACTACAGTTGTATTTGACCGTGGCGGATTTATTTTCCATGGACGTGTAAAAGCATTAGCTGATGCGGCTCGTGAAGCCGGACTTAAATTCTAGGAGGTATTCTACATGAGTGAACAAGTTAAAGAAATGACTCAAGTTGCAGAAGTTGAAAGACAATACGAAGAACGTGTTGTAGTTATCAACCGTGTAACAAAAGTTGTTAAAGGTGGTAGAAGATTCCGTTTCGCTGCTTTAGTAGTTGTTGGTGACTATAATGGTCATGTTGGATTCGGTAGCGGTAAAGCTCAAGAAGTTCCAGAAGCAATCAAAAAAGCTGTTGAAGATGCTAAGAAAAATATTATCAATGTTCCAATCGTAGGAACAACAATCCCTCATGAAATCACTGGTATTCATGGTGCTGGTCAAGTATTCTTAAAACCTGCTCCTGCTGGTACAGGTATCATCGCTGGTGGTCCAGTTCGTAACGTTGTTGAACTTGCAGGTATTAAAGATATCGTGTCTAAATCACAAGGTTCTAATACTCCAATCAATATCGTACGTGCTACATTCAAAGGACTTGAAGCATTACGTACTGTAGAAGAAGTTGCTGCACTTCGTGGGAAAGATAAATCAGAAATTTTATAGGATGGTGCTAACATGGAAAAACAAATTACAATCAAATTAGTTAAGAGCCCTATTACTCGTCCTCAAAATCAAAAAGATACACTAAAAGCTCTTGGTTTATCAAAAATCGGACAAACAGTTACAAAAGTAGATAATGCTGCTATTCGTGGTATGATCAAAACAGTTTCACATTTAGTAACTGTTGTTGAAGCATAGGAGGCGCATTTATGAATTTAAATGAATTAAAACCTGTTGCAGGTGCTACACACGCTAAAAAACGTGTTGGTCGTGGTATCGGTAGTGGTATGGGTAAAACTGCTACACGTGGTCACAAAGGGCAAAACGCTCGTAGTGGAGGCGGTGTAAGACCTGGTTACGAAGGTGGTCAAACACAATTATATAAACGTTTACCAAAACGTGGATTTACAAATATCAACAGAAAAGAATATGCAGTTGTTAACTTAGGTGATATCAACGATTTATTCGAAGCTGGTGCAGTTGTAGATCTTGCTGCTTTAAAACAAGCAGGACTTGTTAAGAAAGAACATGAAGGAGTGAAAATTTTAAGCAACGGTGAACTTAGCAAAGCTTTAACAATTAAAGCTGCTAAATTCTCAAAAGCTGCTGAAGAAAAAATCAAAGCAGTTGGCGGAACAGTTGAGGTGGCTTAAAATGAAAAAATTCTTCGAGAAGTATAAAAAATTAATAGGAATGATTCTATTTACTGTACTATGTTTATTAGTATGGAGAGTAGGTATCCATGTTAAATTTCCATTTGCAAACTATGATTCAATTCCATCAACTGGAGCATCAAATATTTTTGGTTTCCTTGATGTATTTGCCGGTGGAGGTTTAACTCAATTCTCTATTCTTTCTTTAGGTATTAGCCCATACATTACATCATCAATCGTTGTACAAATGTTACAACTTGATATTATTCCTCAATTCAAGGAATGGGCTGAAGAAGGAGAAGCTGGAAAAGAAAAACTTAATCGTTGGACAAGATATATCGCATTATTTATCGCTTTCGTTCAAGGTTTAGCATTAATCCTTGGGTTAAAAGCAACAAGTAATGTATATTTCAGAGATATATCAGAATTTAACGCATTTACATATATTTATATCGCAATCGTTCTTACTGCAGGTACAGCATTTACATTATGGCTATCTGACCAAATCACAATGCGTGGTATTGGTAACGGTGGTTCAATGTTAATCGTTGCTGGTATCGTTGTAAGTTTACCTACTATGATGTACCAATTATGGCAATTCTTCTTAGGTGAATCTTCAACATATCGTACTGAAGGTGTACTTGGATGGCAAGGTGTTGTATTATATATTGTAATGATGTTAATATTTGTAGGAATCATTGTTGGTGTTGTTTGGATGGAAGGATTACAAAGAAAAATCCCTGTTACTTATACAAACAGACCTGCTGCTGCAAAACTTGTTGGAAGACAAGATTCTAACATTCCAATTAAATTAAATTCTGCATCTGTTATTCCGGTAATTTTTGCTTCTACATTATTATCATTACCTACAACAGTTTTACAATTTGTAGAAACAAGTGGAAAAACAATTAGCGATTGGTGGTATACAATTTTCAGTTATCAAAAACCAATTGGATTTGCAATTTACGTAATCTTAATTTTCGTATTTGCATTCTTCTATTCATTCTTACAAATTGATCCTGATAAAATGGCTGACAATTTAAAGAAACAAAATGCTCATATTCCTGGTGTTAAACCTGGTGAAGAAACTGCATTATTCATTTCTAAAACATTATTTAAAGTTACATTACTTGGTGCAACTTACTTAGCAGTACTTGCTTCAATCCCAGTAATCGTTACATTTATCTTCCCAAGTCTTCCAGCATCTGTTCAAATTGGTGGAACATCATTAATGATCGTTGTTGGTGTTGCTCTTGAAACAGTAAAACAAATTAAGACTGAAGGTCAAGCTCAAGATTATCACGGATTCTTATAAGATAAGGTGAAATTATGCATCTATTAATTATGGGTGCTCCTGGATCTGGTAAAGGGACATGTGCTGTAGAACTGAAAAGTTTCTACGGCATCCCTCACATTTCCACTGGAGAGATGTTCAGAAAAGCAATTCAAGATAAAACTCCGCTTGGAGTTCTAGCTCAACAATTGATTGATAAAGGACACTTTGTTCCAGATGATATAACAAATCAACTTGTAAAAGAAAGATTGAGCCAAGATGATTGTAAGAAAGGATTTATTCTTGATGGATATCCAAGAAACTTACAACAAGCTGAAGCTTTATCAGAGATATTGAAAGAATTAAACTTAGAACTTGATGCTGCAATAGACTTAGAAATTGAAGATCAAGTAGTTGTTGATAGAATCGTAAATAGACGTCTTTGTTCAAACTGTGGAAAAGGATATAACTTAATTGCTCTTCCACCAAAAGAAGAAGGTATTTGTGATGATTGCAAATCTCCTTTATATCAAAGAAAAGACGATACATATGAAACAATTATAGAAAGACTTGCAGTATATAGTGAACAAACAAAACCAATATTAGCGTATTACAAAGAACTTGGAATTTTAGTTTCAGTAAATAGTAACCAACCAATTGATAAAGTTGTAAATGATATTAAAAATAAGGTGAAATAATGATTACATATAAAAGTGATCGAGAAATAGAATTAATGAGACATGCTGGTCATATTGCAATGCTTGCTCATGAAGCAATTAAAAACGCAATTAAACCAGGAATTACTACTAAAGAACTTGATAAAATAGCATATGATATAATAACAAAAAATGGAGCTACTCCTTCGTTTCTAAATTACAATGGCTACCCCGCATCAATATGCGCATCAATAAATGAAGTAGTTGTTCATGGAATTCCAAGCAATAAACAAGTATTAAAAGATGGTGATATTATATCCATTGATATCGGTACAATTTATAAAGGATATCATGGAGATTGCGCAAGAACTTGGCCGGTTGGAAAAGTATCTAGCGATAAATTAAAACTTATTGAAGTTACGGAACAATCATTCTATGAAGGATTAAAATTTGCTCGTCCTGGGAATAGATTATCCGATATATCTCATGCAATTGAAATGTATGCAAAACAATTTAACTATGGTGTTGTAAGAGATTTTACAGGTCATGGTATAGGTAGTCACCTACATGAAGATCCAGCAATTCCAAATTATGGAGAAGCAGGACACGGACCAATCTTAAGAAAAGGTATGACACTAGCTATTGAACCTATGATAAATATGGGTACTTATAGAGTAAAAATTTTAAATGATGGTTGGACAACAATCACATCTGATAAATTAGCAAGCGCACATTATGAAAATTCAATTGTTATTACTGATAACGGTTATGAAATTTTAACAAAAATAAAGGAGAACGATTAATGCCAAAAAATGATATGTTCGAAATGGAAGGAACAGTCGTTGAAGTTTTACCAAACACAGTATTTAAAGTCAAATTAACTGCGAATGGTCAAATTATTGTTGCCCACGTTTCTGGTAAAATCCGTATGAATACGATTCGCATTTTACCAGGTGATAAAGTGACTGTCGAAATATCACCATACGATCTAACACGTGGACGTATAACTTATAGACATAAATAAGTTGTAAATTAAAAAAAACATTATACATAGGAGGTACACAATGAAGGTTAGACCATCTGTAAAACCAATTTGTGATAAATGTAAAGTTATTAAAAGACATGGACGTGTTATGGTAATCTGTCCAGTTTACCCAAAACACAAACAAAGACAAGGATAATAGGAGGCTTATTAAAATATGGCACGTATATCTGGTGTAGATATTCCAAGTAATAAAAGAGTTGTAATATCTTTAACATATATTTATGGTATTGGCAGACCAACTTCAGAAGAAATTCTTAAGAAAGCCAATGTTGATGAAAACAAAAGAGTAAAAGACTTAACAGAATTAGAATTAACAGCAATTCGTCAAGAAATTGCTAACTATCAAGTAGAAGGTGACTTACGTAGAGAAGTAGCTATGAACATTAAGAGATTAATGGAAATCGGAAGCTACAGAGGACTTCGTCACAGAAAAGGCTTACCAGTTAGAGGACAAAGAACTAGAACAAATGCTCGTACTAGAAAAGGTCCAGCTAAGACTGTAGCTAATAAGAAGAAATAGGAGGCGTGAATTAAATGGCTAAAAAAGTAATTCGTAAACGTCGTGTTAGAAAGAATATACCTTTAGGTGTTGCACATATTCATTCTACATTCAATAACACAATCGTAACAATCACTGACCCAGTTGGAAATGTTGTTTCTTGGAGCAGCGCTGGTGCAGTAGGATTTAAAGGAAGTAAAAAATCTACTCCATTCGCAGCTCAAATGGCTTCAGAAGCTGCTGCAAAAGCTGCAATGGATAATGGTATGGTAAAAGTTGAAGTTACAGTTAAAGGTCCAGGTCCTGGTCGTGAAGCTGCAATTCGTTCTTTACAAGTAGCTGGTCTTGAAATCGTTTCTATTCAAGACGTAACTCCTGTTCCACATAATGGATGCCGTGCTCCTAAAAGACCTCGTGGATAATTTCTCTTTGGTTATATTAGAGAACATAAATTCGGTATATAGATACCAAAACAACCTATAGGAGGAACAAATGAGAAGAGTTGAATTTATTAAACCTGAATTAAAAATTAATGAAGATGTTCAAGTTGTTAGCGATAATTATTGTAAATTAAAAATGACACCACTTGAAAGAGGATATGGTTGGACAATTGGTAATGCATTAAGAAGAGTATTATTATCATCTTTACCAGGTGCTGCAATTGTTGCAATCAGTATCGAAGGTGTTGAACATGAATTCTGTGCAGTTGAAGGAATTCGTGAAGACGTAACAGAAATCATTTTAAATCTTAAAAAGATTGTATTTACAATCAATGCTGATAAAAATGAAACTGGTGATTTTGGTGATCAAGATCAAACATATCGCCTTGAACTTATTGAATCTCTTCCAACAATTGAGGAACAAAGAAAAGCTGGAACACCTGAAGAAGAATTAGTTTATTCAAAGGTTGTTAAAGCTTCAGATATCAACACAGCTTCAACTGAAGATATTAAAGTTATCAATGGTGATCAAGAAATTGCAACACTTGCTGCTGGTGGAAGTTTAAAAATGGAATTATTTATTAGAAATGGTGTTGGTTATGTTAACGCTAATGAAAATAAAAAATTCTGTAAAGAAGGAAATAATAGAGTTATTGGAAGACTTCCAATCGATTCAATCTTTACTCCAGTTGTAAGATGTAAATATGATGTTCAAAAAACTCGTTATGAAGATAATTTTGACTGCGATCAATTAGTTGTAGAAGTTTGGACTGATGGTTCAATCAAAGCAACAAATGCATTTGCACTTGCTTCAAAATTCTTAATTGAACATTTCAATGTAATTCAAAATATCAACCTTGAAATTGAACAAAGAAAATATATGGTTGAAAACGAAGAAAAAGTTGTTGATAGTAAACTTGATAAAAAGATTGAAGACCTTGACTTATCAGTTCGTTCTTATAACTGCTTAAAACGTGCAAACATCAATACTGTTGGTGAATTAACACAAAAATCAGAAGAAGAAATGATGAAGGTTAGAAATCTTGGTCGTAAATCACTTAAAGAAGTTGTACAAAAACTTCGTGAAATTGGTTTAGATCTTAAAAATAGCAGTACATTATTTGATGATGATTCTGACTTCGATGACGAAGACGAAGATGATTCTGAAGAATAATCAATTCTAAAATTCTTAAAAAGGAGAAATTAATTATGGCATTAGGTTATCGTACTTTAAGTCGCAAAAGCCACCAAAGAAAGGCTTTATTCCGTGATTTAATTACAGATTTAATTTTAAATGGTCGTATAGAAACTACAGTATCTAAAGCAAAAGAATTAAAAAGACTTGCAGACAAAATGGTAACACTTGGTAAAAAAGGTGATTTAGCTGCTAGAAGACAAGCTGCAAAATTAATTCGTTTTGAAAAAGATGACGAAGGTAACTATGCAATTCAAAAATTATTCAGTGAAATTGCTCCAAAATTTGCTAACCGTAATGGTGGTTACACAAGAGTATTAAAACTTGGTTTCCGTCGTGGTGATGCTACTGAAATGGCAATTATCGAATTCGTTGAATAATTATATATAACTAAACTTATTGAACTAAAAGAGTCCAAATCAACAGATTTGGATTTTTTTGTTAACTATTATAAATAACTAAAATAAATCTGAAAATGTGATAATTAAGAAATTTGGGGTTCAAAATAATATTTAAATACAAATTAACAAATGTATTGATTTTTATTAAAAAAATGGTATAATATATATATAAAGGGGAATATGAAAAATGGGTAATTTATTAGATTATATCTATATAGTTCCTGCAGCATTAATCGCAATAATACTACATGAACTAGCACATGGATTAATGTCATATTGGTTAGGAGACCCAACTCCAAAAAGACAAGGAAGATTATCACTTAATCCGTTAAATCACTTGGATTTGTTCGGAACACTTTGTTTAATATTCTTTCATGTTGGATGGGCAAAACCAGTTGTAATCAATCCAGAATATTATAAAAAGAAAAAATTAGGAATGTTTTTAGTAGCACTTGCTGGACCATTTGCAAATATACTTATATGTATAACATCAATGGTAATATATGCTATATTCCTTAAAGTTTGCTTCAAGCTTAACATATCAAATGATAGTTTATACTATGTTGTTGGAACTCTTTTAATGACTATTGCACTTATTAATTTAGGACTTGCAATATTTAATCTACTTCCTATACCACCACTTGATGGATCTAAAATACTAGGCTCATTCTTAAAAGGTGAAGTATATGAACAATATATGAGATATCAACAATATGGATTTATTATTTTATCACTTATTTTAGTGTTATCAGCTATGTCAGGTGCAGGTCTGTCGTTTATTACAGAAGCGGTTGATTACGTATTTAATTTTATCTGGCATATAATATGTGTATTATTTAGTTTAAATTAAAGAAAGGAGAAAATTTATGATCAGAGTAATTGTAGATTCAGGTAGTAGCATCAAACCTACTGAAAAAGATTTATATAATGTGGATATAATTCCAATACATATATCACTTGAAGAAGAACATTATTTAGATGGCGTTGATTTGACATATGATAGATTCTACACTGCTTTAGTAGATGAAAAAATTTTCCCTAAAACTGCTCTTCCTTCAATTGGAAATATAAAACAAATTGTTAAACAATATTTAGAACAAGGTGACCAAGTAATTATTGTAACAATATCATCATCAATATCAAGTGAATATAATACAACAAGATTATTATATGATGATAATCCAAATGTGCTTGTACTTGATTCTAAACAAGCAATTGGTGGAATTAAACTAATTATCAAAGAAATTAATAAACACTTAGATAAATCACTTCAAGAAATAAAAACAATCATAGAAGAATTTATTCCACGAATAAGAATATCTGCAGTACCAGATACACTTGAATACTTACATAGAGGTGGACGTCTTTCAACTGTTGGATATGTATTTGGAAGTCTTCTTCATGTAAAACCAATAATAACTATGGATGATGGAATTCTTCATGTATATGCAAAAGCAAGAGGTAACAATCAAGCAATGTCAAAAATATTAAGTGATTTAGAAAATGCTGATTTAAACTATCCAATTGTTCCATGTTATACATATAAAACAGATAATTTAGAATTATTAATTTCAAAAACAGATGAAAAATATAAAAAACAAATGATAGAATACGATCATATCTCTTTATCAATTGCAAGCCATTGGGGCCCAAATGGATACGGATATGTATACGTAGAAAAGAAAAACTAAAGTGTTTAAGTAAAATTTAAGCACTTTTTATTTTTTATAAATTGGATTGCAAAAATATAAAAAAAATGTTATAATATATATATAATGTATAAAAGAAAAGAGGTGTAAGTATGTTCATAGAATTTAAAAATGTAACTTTTAAATATCCTGATAGTGAAGAGTATGTTTTACATAATCTATCTTTTTCTATTGAAAAAGGAAACATGCTTACAATTTTAGGACATAATGGTAGTGGTAAAAGTACAATTGCAAAATTAATAATGGGACTTCTTCAACCAAATGAAGGAAGTATATATATTGATGGAGTTGAACTTACTGAAAAAACAGTAGATGCATTAAGAAAACAGATGGGAATTATTTTTCAAAATCCTGATAATCAATTCGTTGGTGTTACTGTAAAAGATGATATTGCGTTCGGTCTTGAAAATCATCAAATACCAAGAAAAGAAATGATTGAACAAATCAATAAATATGCAAACCTTGTAAATATGCAAGATTATCTTGATGAAAATCCAGAAAATTTATCAGGTGGACAAAAACAACGTGTAGCAATAGCTGGTGCACTTGCGATGGAAACTGAAGTTATTATATTTGATGAATCAACATCAATGCTTGATCCAAAAGGAACAAGCGAAATTAATCATATGATTAAAACATTAAGAACAAAATTAAATAAAACAATTATATCTATTACACATAACTTAGAAGAAGCTTTAATTTCAGATAGAGTAATAGTAGTAAATAGTGGTAAAATTGTTCTTGATGGAACACCTAAAGAAGTGTTAAAAGAAAAAGCCATATTGGAAGCTAGTGGCTTAAAACTTATTGATGGTGTAGATTTAATTAATAATGTTGATAATACGGATATAGATGAAAATTACAAGAAAGAAGTAATAGATGCCTTATGGGAATTAACTTTCAAAATGTAGTTTTTAAATATAATAATAAAGCTTCCAAACATCAACTAGATAATGTAACTTTATCAATCAATGCTAAAGATGAATTTATAATGATAGTAGGTCATACTGGTAGTGGTAAATCAACTCTAGTTCAACACATGAATGGATTACTATTCCCAACAAGTGGAAACGTTAATGTATTTGATATTAACGTAATTAGAAGTAAAAAAATAAAACTAAAACCAGTAAGAAAACATGTAGGACTTGTATTCCAATTCCCTGAATATCAAATATTTGAAGCAACAGTTTTAGATGATATCGCTTTTGGTCCAAAAAACTTTGGCAATACAAAAGAAGAATCAATAGAACTTGCAAAAGATGCGGCTAAATTAATAGGTATATCAGAAGAACTATTTGAAAGATCTCCATTCTCATTATCAGGTGGACAAATGAGAAGAGTCGCAATCGCTGGTGCTCTTGCGATTAATCCAGATGTATTAATACTTGATGAACCAACAGTTGGGCTTGATCCAAAAGGTAAAGAAGAATTAATGAATGTTCTTGTTGATTTACAAAACAAAACAAACAAAACAATTATTATGATTTCTCATGATATGGATATAGTTTCAAAATATGCAAAACGTGTTATTGTAATGAATAAAGGTCAAATAGTATATGATGGAAATAAACAAGATTTATTCGAAAATGAAAAACTTTTAAAAGAACATAATCTTAGTCTTCCAACATCAAGTATACTAGCTCAAGGTTTAAAAGAAAAAGGTCTAATTGACTTTAAACATTTACCTCTTACTAAAGAAGAACTTCTAAATATAATTTTAGGAGGTAAAGAAAATGAATAATATCGTATTTGGTCAATATTTATTTAGAAATAGTCCAATTCATAAAATGGATTCAAGATCAAAACTTGCAATTCTATTTATATTAATGATAGGCGTATTTTTAATTCCAATGAATAATTTTATATTATTACTTGTTGCTGGTCTTATACCAATTATTGCTGTAGCATTTTCAAAAATATCTGTTTTTAAATATTTAAAGAGTTTAAAACAAATAGCATTCATTATGATATTCTCATTTGTGATACAACTTCTAACAACAAAAACAGGTACAATTTTATATACATTCCCAATTAATTTAACTATAACAAATTTAGTTATTGGATTAGTAATATTAGTATTATATTTTGTTGTAAGAAAATACTTACCATTTAAGATGTTAATATTAATCTTATTATTAACAGGTATTATATATATATTAAGATATCCAATATATGGAAATATACTAACTTCAACTAAATGGGATATATATGATAGTGGATTAATTAATGGTAGTTTCTTAGTATTAAGAGTATTTGTAATAATAATTGCGTCAACTACACTTACACTAACAACAAAACCAACTGATTTAACAAATGCAATTGAATGGTATTTAAAACCACTTGAAGCATTAAAAATAAAAACAAGTATATTTGCTATGATGATTTCAATAGCACTAAGATTTATTCCAACTTTATTTAATGAAACAAACAAGATATTAAAAGCACAAGCTTCTCGTGGAGTTGACTTTAATGAAGGAAAATTCACAGAACAGGTAAAACAAATAGTATCACTTTTAATACCAATGTTTGTAATATCAATCAAAAGAGCAGAAGATCTTGCAGATGCTATGGAAGCAAGAGGATATATACCTGGTGAAAAAAGAACAAAACTTGTTGAAATGAAATTTAAAGTATTAGATTATATATCTATGTTTATAGTTGTTGCACTATTTATTCTATTAATCCTTGGAAAGTGTGGAGTATATGCGTTATAAAATGACTATTGAATATGATGGTAGTTTCTTTCATGGATTTCAAAGACAAACAAAATATATATCTGTTCAAGAAGTACTAGAAGAAAAACTATCAGAAATATTAAAACTAGATATAACAGTGCATGGATCTGGAAGAACAGATGCAGGAGTACATGCAAGAGGCCAAGTTATCCACTTTGATTCAGAACAATATGTACCTCCTCTTAATTTAATGAAAATCTTAAACAAAAAAATTTATCCACATATATATGTAACTTCATCAGAAATTGTTGATGAAACATTCCACAGTAGAAAAAGTGCAATATCAAAAGAATATAGATATTATGTATCAATAAATACATTTGATCCATTAAAAGTAAATTATATGCATTTTTTTCATGATAGAATAGATATATCAAAAATAAGAGAAGCTATGAAATATATTGTTGGAACACATGACTTTAAAAGTTTTTCAAAAAACAAAACAGTTAAAACAACAGTTAGAACAATAGAGGAATTTGAACTTAATATTGTAGATGGAGTCCTTGAATTTAGAATAAAAGGAACTGGATTCATGTACAATATGGTAAGAATTATAATTGCAATAATGTTAAAAGTAGCTGAAGGAAAACTTGAACCAGCAGATGTTCAAAGAATAATTGATGGAAAAGAAAGAACACTTGCTCCATGGGTTGCTCCAGCAAGTGGATTATATCTTTGGAAAGTATATTATGAATAAAAAAAGTTCTCATAAAAATGAGAACTTTTTATTTTTTTATAAAAAAACATAAAGGTATACCTTTTAATTTATACATTTTTTATTATTTTAAATAAAAAAATTTGCATTATTTTTCTTATAATGATAAAATATAAATGTGTCATAAAGGTATAGATTTAAAACATTATTAATATATCAATAACTTTATATTGACATTATTTCATAAACAGTATATAATATAAATATAAGAGGTGAGTGTTTTCATTAAAAAAGAAATATAATACGAGAATATATAGTTGAATAAAAAAGGAGGAATAATAATGAAAAAAATAAGAATAATTGCAATTGTTTTTGTTACAATGTTACTTCTTGTTTTATCATCATGTAATAAAGAACAAGAAAAAGTTACAGTTACATATATCATTGATGATGAAGTATATGAAGTTTGTGAATTACTAATTGGTGAAAAAGCTTCTAATATTGAAGCAGAAAAAAAAGATAATTTAGTTTTTACTGGTTGGAAATTAAGAAATGAGGAGTATGATTTTTCTAAACCAGTAACAAAAGACATTAAATTAAAAGGAAGTTTTATTACTATTTGTGAAGCTAATGGTCATACAGTAGTAACTGATTCAAAAATTGATGCAACTTGTGCTGAAGTTGGTTTAACAGAAGGAAGCCACTGTTCAGTATGCAATGAAGTATTAAAAGAACAATATTCTATAAGTAAATCAATAGTTCATAATTATAGTGAACCAACTTGTTTAACACCTGCTACTTGTACAGTATGTGGAAAGCAAAAAAATGATAAACTTGGTGAACATAAAGTTGTGGAAGCAAACTATGAAGAAGGAAGTCACTGTTCAGTATGTAATGAAGTTTATAGTGACAAGTTATTATATGAAGTAGTTGATTTAGAATATGAAATAAAATCTGAAAAAGAAATGTTAACTATTGAAGAATATACTAATATAAAAGATAGTTTAGTTGTATATGGTGTATTAAATGACGGAACAAAAGTAAAACTAAATAATGAAGATGTAGAAGTATATTATGATAAAATAAAAGTTGATGAAACTGCTTATCCTTTAAAATATATTCCACTTATATATATAAAATACAATAATTTTGTTAAACAAACTAATAAATTATATTATGGTATATTAACATTAATGGATATTGAATTTACAAAAATTGAAAGTGCAGGATATTATGGGTTAAATGCCAAAGATGAATTTGGTTATATTTCGATGTTAAGTAGTGATTTCTACGATTATATATCTGAGTTCGGTTATGATAAATTCACAAGGGAAGGATTTTTTGAAGAAAAAGGTTGGGAATATCATTTTGATATTTGGCAAACAGATTTAGGCCCAAAATATTCAGAATATTTTACTAAAGATAATTATAGAATTGTTGTTTATTTTAGAATAGATGCATTTGATAACCAGTATATTTATTTTGATTTTGATATATTAAATAATAATGAATAAAATTTTAAGGAAGCTATTGCTTCCTTTTTTATTTTAAAAT
>JAZKYN010000033.1:0-6375 GCA_045612145.1 Bacilli bacterium | reverse complement strand
ATTTGATAATTTTATTTTCGTTAACAAAGTTTGTGTTTTAAGCAAAGACTATGTTCCAAAAAACTTAGTACCTGTTTCTGTCAATAAGATTAATAGAGCAGGTGAAACTATGTTAATTGACAAAGAAACACATATTTTTTTAGAAAAAATGTTTAAAGATGCGAAAAGAAAAAATCTTGATTTGACGGTTTTTTCCGCATATAGAAGCTTTTATAAACAACATTCTATATATAATTTATCATCTGATAAGGCTTTTGTTGCAATTCCGGGAACATCAGAACATCAAACTGGTATGGCTGTTGATATATCAACAAAAGATACAGGACTAAGTATTCACTTTGAAAATACAGATGAATTTTTATTTTTAAAAAATAATTCATATAAATATGGTTTCATTTTAAGATACCCAAAAGACTTAATTTCCATTACTGGATACCCTTATGAAAGTTGGCATTATAGATATGTTGGAGTTGAACTTGCGACATTTCTTCATGATTTTAATCTAACTCTTGAAGAATATCTTTATATGTATGTAGAACTAAATTTGCACAAAATAACATAATACAACATACTATAATATAGGAGGAAGATATCTAATGTATTATAATTTTTTACCTTATCAAAATTCAACAAGACTATGGCTTCCACTACTTGCTGGAGCTGCAATAATTACTGCACCATTTTGGCTAGGTGGAAGAAACAATTGTTGTTATAATCAAGTTCCATATCAACCATATCCACAATATTATCCACAACCTTACCCTTATCCTCAACCATATCCTTATCCATACCCATATCCAGTAAATACGTTTTCATCATAATATTTATATTTTTGGTTGACTTTTGTTTATTATTTTGATAAAATGTAAGTACAGAAAAGTTAATAGAGGTAGCGATGCAAATGAGTAACCACTAGAGTAGGCATACAATGAAAGTGGCTAAAGGTAACCATCGCCGAATAATTATTTTAGGCATAAAATAGTTATGGGGTTATAGGAAATACTTATAACACTCCTACGTAAGTAGAGGCGCTAATTGATTTAAAATATAAATCGTAATTAGTAAAAAGCGTCTTGAACGCTTTTTTGTTTTGAATTTTAAATATAGAAGGAGACTTATTATGAAAAAAATTACAAAATTATTATCTTTTATTATTATGTTTGCGCTCGTTGCAGTTCTTGCAGGATGTAAAAAACAACCAGTTGACAACAGACCTACTTTTACAGTTGGTATGGAATGTGCATATGCACCATTTAACTGGACTGAAAATGTAAAATCTGATACTAACTATCCAATCGATGGAACTAGTTTTTACGCTGAAGGATATGATGTTCAAATGGCAAAAAAGATTGCTGATGAACTTGGATATAGACTAGTTATTAAAGCTATCGAATGGGATGGATTAATTCCTGCATTACAAGCTGGACAAATTGATGCTATTATCGCAGGTATGAGTGATACTGAAGAAAGACGTGTTAACGTTGATTTCACTGCTGCATATTATAGATCAACTCACGTTCTAGTTATGGATAAAAATTCTCAATATGTAAACGGAAAAACTTTAAATGATTTTGCTGGCGCAAATGTTGTTGGTCAAATTGAAACTTTATACGATAGTTTAATTGATCAATTAGTTGGTGTAAACCACTTAACTCCACTTGGAGATGTTCCTACTATTATCACAAGTATCAATTCAAAAAGAGCTGATATCACAATTTTAGAAGAACCAGTAGCTAAAGGTGTTATCGAAACAAACCCTAACTTAACATATATTAAACTTACAAGTGGTTTCAATGTTTCTGAAGAAGATGTTTGTGTTGCTATTGCTGTTGCAAAAGGAAACGTTGAATTACAAGAAAAAGTTAACAACGTATTAAATTCAATTAGCGAAGCTGATCGTAATGCAATTATGGATCAAGCAATCGTAGATAGTGCAGAATAATATGAAGTTTTTCAACAAAAGAGGAAAATTTGAAAATTGTTTCTTCTATTTGTTTGCAATAATATCTTTAATATACGGTATTGTTATTGCTAAATCAAATGATTTAAATGGTATTAGAATTTTTAATTCTAATACCACTTCTTATGTATTAATAGCTATTAGTGCAATTTTAATCATTTTAGAAACAATTTTTATTACAGTTTATAAAAATCAATTAGTAAAAAGAATATTTTATTCTATTGCTATTTTAGTATTTTGTTTAGTTGTCGCTGATATTTTATTATTAGGTATTGTAAGAAATTTTATTACAGCATCTAATCTAACAAAAAGACCTTCTACTGACTACCCACTAGGAGTAAGACTTGCATATATATGTCTTAAAAATTATACAGCTATTTTAAAAGGTGTATGGACAACATTATGGTTAAGTATGGCTGGTACAATAGTAGGTTTAATTCTTGGTTTATTATTTATTACACTTAGAACTTTAGAAGTTACTCCTAAAGATAATGAAGTAGTTGCATTCTTAAAGAAAGTTGCAAATATATTTGTTCAAGCATATGTAACAGTATTTAGAGGAACACCAATGATGGTTCAAGCAATCATCATCTACTACTTCTTACCGGGAATACTTGCTGGAATATTTAATGTAGATCAACAAATATTAAATCAAATTTTATCAATTGGTGTTGCAGGATTTATTACTGTTAGTTTAAATACAACTGCTTATCTTACAGAAGTACTACGTGGTGGTATTGAAGCTTTAAACAAAGGACAAATGGAAGCAGCAAGAAGTCTTGGTATGACAAGAGCTCAAGCAATGATTCATATTATCCTTCCACAAGGTATTAAAAATTCGCTACCTGCTATTTGCAATGAGTTTATTATCAACATTAAAGATACATCTGTATTAAGTGTAATTAGTGTAATGGATTTATTCTTTGTAATAGATTCTATTAATGGTAGAAGCGCAAGCAACGATGCAATATTCATCGCAGCAATCATTTACCTATGCTTAACATTTGGTATTTCAAAATTACTTGGTTTACTTGAAAAGAAAATGAATCTTATTTCAAAACCATTACCAAGTTCTAATTAGGTGATAATCATGGAAAAAATAATTGAAATTAAAAACTTACATAAAAACTTTGGTAAACTTGAAGTATTAAAAGGTGTTGATCTTGATATATATAAAGGAGAAGTTATTTCTATAATAGGATCTTCTGGTAGTGGTAAAAGTACACTTTTAAGATGTATAAACTTACTTGAATATCCAACAAGTGGAAATATTTACTTTAATAACATTGATATCGTAGATAGAAAAACAAATATTGACCAAATAAGAGAAAAAATTGGTATGGTATTCCAATCATTTAACTTATTTGAAAATATGAATGTTTTAGATAATTGTACTATTGCACAAACTAAGGTTTTAAAAAGAAATAAAACTGAAGCTGAAGAAATAGCAAAAAACTATTTAAACCAAGTAGGTCTTTCTAATTTTATTCATTCTGACACAAGACAATTATCTGGTGGTCAAAAACAACGTGTCGCAATAGCAAGAGCACTATGTATGAATCCAGATGTTCTGTTATTTGATGAACCAACAAGTGCCTTAGACCCTGAAATGGTTGGAGAAGTATTAGACGTTATCAAAAATTTAAAATCACTTGGTATGACTTTAATCATTGTTACACACGAAATGGCATTTGCTAAAGAAATCAGTGATAGAGTTGTATTCATGGATCAAGGTGTTGTTGCAGAAATGGGAACACCTAGTGAAATATTTGATAATCCAAAAGTTCAAAGAACAAAAGAATTCTTAAAAAGATTTAATCAATAAAAAAAATAGAGCATTTAACGAATTAACGTTAAATGCTTTATTTTTATTTATGGATAATTTTATATTTTTTAATTTTTATTCTAAACATATCTTCACCACATTTAGGACACACTTGAGTTGAACCATCAACAATTAATTGAATATGTTTACATTCTTTAGTACAAACAGCTAATGCAATATATATTTCATTTATATCTTTTATACAATCAACTTTTCCATTTATTAAATCATCATATGATATATCATCAATCCAATTTTTAATTTGATCATTATTACCATAAATTATAGGCAGATTTTGATATTTATCTTTTATTTTAAACAATCTTTTTTTTGCAAGTTTATATTTCAAATGATATTTTGTTTTCATTTCTGTTTTACAATGATCACATATATGTTTAAATTTAGCTGTACCTAAATAAGCATGTGAACATTCTTTTGTACATACAATTAAGTTTATATCAATTTTATCTGGAAAATAATGATTTTTGTTTTTAAAATTTACATAATATTTTTTTCGCCATAAATTATTCATCTTATAAAGTCTCCGAATATTATACTTTTTATATAGCTAAATTATTACCAAAAAGCATTTAACGAATAAACGTTAAATGTTTTATTTTTATTCTTGTGGTACTTCTGATTGTTCTGGTCCTTCTACATTACCATAAACTACTTCAAATGCAATTGTCCATTTTTCAATAGTTTCACCATCTGCTGCAAAGAATTCTTCAAAGTTTACTGTAAATACATCACCTTCAAATTCATATGTCCAAACTTTTTGTTCTTTAATTTGTTCAATTGCTTCTAAAATTTCTTCTTCGTCAATTTCATCTTCAAATCCAGCCGCAAATGTTTCAATCATTTGTTTAGCATAATCTTCTACAGTTACTTTTGGTTCAATAACAGCTAAACTGAATGTAGTTTTTTCAGGATCATTAATGTTAAATTTAAATTCTTCATAACGTTTTGCTTCAGGTAATTGGAATAATTCGTCTTCTTCAGTTAATCCAAGCATATCATTTACTTGAGATTCAATTTCTTCTTCAGCAATATCACTAACTACTTGTTTAATTTCATCACACCCTGCAAGTATAAAAGTTGCTAAAAATAACACACATAAGCTAAATAAAATTTTTTTCATATAATACCTCCTAGGTTTATTCATCTTTATTATATCAAAGATATATTCATATGTCTATAAAATACATAATTTTTACTTTTTTTAATTGCATTTTCTTAATGTTTTTGATATAATATATTGTAATTTATTTTTATGAGGTAAAAATATGGAAAGAAAAGTAGGTACAATATCTAGAGGGATTAGATGCCCAATAATTAGACAAGGAGATAATCTTGCTGAAATAGCTGTTAATTCAGTTTTAGAGGCATGTGAAGCAGAAGGTTTTGCACTACGTGATAAAGACGTAATCGCTTTAACTGAATCTATCGTTGCACGTGCACAAGGAAACTATGCATCAATTGATACTATCAGTAAAGATGTAAAGGAAAAATTTAATACAGATACATTAGGTGTTATTTTCCCAATTTTATCAAGAAACCGTTTTGCTATTTGTTTGAGAGGTATTGCAAAAGCAGTTAAGAAAATTGTATTAATGCTAAGTTATCCTTCTGATGAAGTTGGTAATGCACTTCTATCATATGATGAACTTGATGAAGCTGGAATTAATCCTTATTCAGATGTTTTATCACTTGAAAAATATCGTGAAGTATTTGGATATGGTATACATGAATTTACTGGCGTTGACTACATCGAATACTATAGTAATTTAATTAAAGAACAAGGATGCGAAGTTGAAGTTGTCTTTGCAAATCAAGCAAAAACAATTCTTAACTATACAAAACATGTATTAACTTGTGATATCCACACTCGTTTTAGAACAAAACGTATTTTAAAAAATGCTGGTGCAGAAGTTGTTCTTGGTTTAGATGATTTATTAACATCATCTGTTGATGGTAATGGATACAATGAATCTTATGGTTTACTAGGTTCAAATAAATCAACTGAAGATAGCGTTAAATTATTCCCTAGAAATGCTCAACCGTTAGTTGAAGAAATCCAAAAAATCATTTTACAAAAAACAGGAAAACATGTTGAAGTTATGGTTTATGGTGATGGTGCTTTCAAAGATCCTCAAGGAAAAATTTGGGAACTTGCTGATCCAGTTGTTTCACCTGCATTCACAAGCGGATTAAAAGGTACTCCAAACGAATTAAAATTAAAATATCTTGCTGATAACGATTTTAAAGATTTAAGTGGTGAAGAACTTAAAAAAGCTATTTCTTCTAAAATTAAAGAAAAGAATGATAATTTAGTAGGTAATATGGCTTCACAAGGAACTACTCCAAGACAATTAACTGACTTAATTGGATCTTTATGCGACTTAACTAGTGGTTCTGGTGATAAAGGAACACCTATTATTTTGGTTCAAGGTTACTTTGACAACTATACAAATTAATAATTAAAACACTTGTCATTTGACAAGTGTTTTTTAATTTTTAATTTTATACATTAAATGGTATTTTTGATAATTCTCTTTGATTGATAAATCTTTATTAATATCTTTTAAAT
>JAZKYN010000032.1:0-14641 GCA_045612145.1 Bacilli bacterium | reverse complement strand
ATTATGTTATAATATAATTAAGTAGTAATATAAGAGATATTATATGCAAAAAATATTTGATGAAATAATTAATAAAGAAAATGGTTATACAGCTTTTGCGTTAACAGATAAACCAATTATTAATACAAAAGAATATAAAATATCAAGAGAAAATGTTAAAGAAATATATATATACTCAGATGAGTTTTCACAAGCATTTGAATCATTAAATATATATAGTTCACATGAAGAAATGTTTAAAGTATCTCTTGATATTGAAGCAGAAATTAATAATATTGTAGATGCTTATTTTAGAAATCCATTTGCAAATAAACATCCAAGATTTAAAAAAATTGATGATATTACAGTAAAAAAAGTAGAAATTTAAAAAGACCAATAATATTGGTCTTTTAGTATAAAGGAGTATATATGACAAGAGCGGAAGAAGCAAGAAAATTATTTAAAGAAGGGTATGCTTGTTCACAAGCAGTATCAATGGCATTTAGTGATGTTGTAAATATTAATAAAGAAATTCTATCAAAAATATCACTTCCATTTGGTGGCGGGTTAGGAAGACTTAGACTAACATGTGGTGCTGTAAGTGGTATGGCAATGATATTAGGTCTTGTATTTACAGACCCAGCAAATGAAAAAGATTCAAAACTAAAAGTATATGAAATTACAAGAGAATTAGTATCTAAATTTGAAAAACAAAATGGTTCAATCATTTGTAAAGAACTACTTGAAGGATCAAACCTAAAAGTGGAAGTAGCAGGTAAACCTGAAGAAAGAACAAATGAATATTATCAAAAAAGACCCTGTGATGAACTTGTTTATGATGCGGCAAAAATATTAGAAGAATACTTAATAGAAAAAGGTATAATATAATGAAAAAATATAAACTTGGAATTTTAGGTATAGGTAATATGGGGGGAAGTATACTTTCTGGTATAGTAAAATCTTCTTTATATAATAAGGAAGAGATTTTATTATTTGATACTGATCAAAACAAAGTATTAAAATATAAAGAAGAAGATTTTATATTTTCAAAAAACGAAAAAGAATTGATTGAAAGTGTAGAAATGTTACTTCTTGCAATAAAACCACAAATGTTACATGTATTAAAAGAAAATACATATGACACTGAAAACTTAATAGTTATAAGTATAGTCGCAGGAAAAACAATAAATGATTTAAAAGAAATTTTTAAAGATCAATTATATATAAGAGTAATGCCCAATACACCATCACTAATAAATTATGGTGCAACAGCTATATCAAGAATTTCTAATATAGATAATGATACTTTTAACAAAGTAAAACAAATATTTGAATCAATTGGATCTGTTGAAGAAATTGATGATAACAAAATGAATGAAATTATACCAATTAATGGTAGTATGCCAGCATACTTATATTATTTTGTAAAAGCATTTATCGAAAAAGGTGTTGAAAACGGAATTGATTATGAAGTAGCCAAACACCTTGCAACAGAAGCAATCATCGGATCTTGTAAAATGATACAAGAAACAAATAAACCAATAGATGAATTAATAAAAGATGTATGTAGTCCAAAAGGCGCAACACTTGAAGGGCTAAAAGTATTTGAAGAAAATAACTTAGATAAAATAATAAAAGAAGCAAGTGATGCTTGTATAAAAAGAGCATACGAATTATCAAAATTAAACAACTAGGAGGATATATATGAAAATAATAGATATGCATTGTGATACAATAATGGCACTAATGAATAAAACAGATAATTTAAGAAAAAGTAATAATATGATAGACCTTGAAAAATTACAAAAAGGCGACTATCTATTACAATGTTTTGCAATGTTTGTCCCATATGTATCAAAGGATAACAAAGAAAATTATTCACCATTTGAAATGTGTAATAAAATGATTGATAGATATTACCTTGAAATAGAACAAAACAAAGATTTAATTGCACCTGCATTTACATATGAAGATATCGAAAATAATATTAAAAATAACAAAATGACAGCTCTTTTAACAATAGAAGAAGGTGGTGTTTGTTTAGGTAATATTGAATTTTTAAGAAACTTCTATAGATTAGGTGTTAGAATGATGACACTTACATGGAATTTTAAAAATGAAATAGCAACACCAAATATAGATTATTTTTCAGTTACAAGAGAACAAATTCAAAAAGAAGGATTTAAAGTAAATACAACTGATGGATTAACTGAATTTGGAATTGAAGTTGTAAAAGAAATGAATAGACTTGGTATGGTAATAGACTGTTCGCACCTTGGTGATAAAGGATTCTATGATGTAATAAAATATTCAACAAAACCAATTGTATGTTCACATTCAAATGCAAGATCTGTTTGTAATCATCCAAGAAATATGACAGATGATATGTTATTTAAATTAAAAGAAAATGGTGGTGTAACAGGTATTAATTATTGTCATGATTTTATTAAAGAAGATAAAACTGTTGCAACAGTTGAAGATATGATAAAACATATTACTTACATAAAGAATTTAATTGGAATTGATTATGTAGGATTAGGATCTGATTTTGATGGAATTGGTAATAGTGATATTGAATTAAAAGATGCTTCGATGATGAATAAATTAATTGAAGGACTAAAAAAAGAAGGATATACTCAAGAAGAAATAGATAAGATTTGTTATAAAAATGTATTAAGAGTATTTAAAGCAAACTTTTAGAAAAGGAGAATATATATGATTTTAATAAAAAACGCTAACTTAATTTCAATGGAAGAAATAAACTATGAAATATGTGATATTTTAGTAGAAGGAAAACTTATTTCGAAAATTGGTAAATTAGATGAAAAAGATTATCCTAACGCAAAAGTAATTGATGCTAAAGGTAAATATGTTACGCCAGGATTAGTTGATCCACACTGTCATGTAGGTTTAATGGAATCAACAATTGGATGGGCAGGAAGTGACGTTAATGAAGCTACAAATCCTGTTACACCAGAATTAAGAGGAATTGATGGAATTAAGCCACATGATGAATGTTTTAAAGAAGCACTTGAAAGTGGTGTTACAACAGTTTGTTTAGGTCCTGGTTCTGCAAACTTAATTGGTGGTACTTTTGCGGCAATCAAAACAAAAGGTAATACTGTTGATGAAATGATTTTAGTACCAGAACTTGCGATGAAAATGGCATTAGGCGAAAATCCTAAACGCGTATATGGTAACTCAAAAACATCACCTCAAACAAGAATGGCATCAGCTGCATTAATTAGAGAATGGTTGTTTAAGGCCAAAAACTATTATGATAAAAAACAAGAAGCACTAAAAGATCCAGAAAATAATAAAGGGCCAGAATTTAATATGAAACTTGAATCACTATCAAGAGTATTTGATGGCCTTCCTGTTAAACTTCATGCTCATCAAGCAGATGATATTGCAACAGCAATGCGTATAAAAAGAGAATTTAACCTAAATATGACAATTGAACATTGCACAGAAGGATACTTAATTGCGGATGCATTAAAAGAAAATAACCAAATGGTTATTATTGGACCTACAATGCATAATAAGAGTAAATATGAATTAAAAGCAAAATCATTTGACTCAGGGAGAATTCTTTACGAAAATGGTATTCTGTTTAGTATTATGACAGATCATCCTGTAATTGAACAAAAACATACATTAATTCAAGTTGCTTTATTTGTTAAAGCAGGATTACCTAAATTTGAAGCTTTAAAAGCAGTCACAATTAATGCCGCAAAAACATGTTTTATCGATCATTTAGTTGGAAGTATTAAAGAAGGAAAACATGCAGATATTGTTATTTGGAGTGGAGATCCACTTGATATTATGACAGATGCAGAAACGGTAATATTAAATGGACAAATTGAAAAATAACCAAATCAAATATCTTGATGAATATAAAGACTTTGTAAAACAATTTGAAATGGTTGGTTCAAATGTTTTATATCTATCAAAAGATGGGTATTTAGAAAACGTACAAACTGGTTATAGTTCTATAGAAAAAAAAGAATATACAAAAGATACATCAATATATAGAATTGCATCAATATCAAAAGTAATCGTTGCTATTGGATTATTAAAGTTATATGAAAAAGGACTTGTTGATATAGATGAAGATATATCTAAATATTTAGGTTTTAAAGTAAGAAACCCAAAATATCCAAATGATCTAATAACGCTTAGAATGGTAATGGCACAATCATCAAGTATTATTGATGATGGAATTTTTGAAGATGGTATATATAAAGGATATGATGGTTCAAACTGTACAGATGATTATATAAAACTAGAAGAACTTTTAACACCTGGATCGAATAGATTTTACAAAGGATATAGCGAATTTAAACCAGGAACAAACTTTATATATTCTAATTTAGGATGTGGAATCCTTGCTTGTGTTTGTGAAAAAATAACAAATAAATATTTTCCAGAGTATATTAAAGAAGATGTATTACATCCACTAGGAATATATAGTGGATTTAGGCTTGAAGATTTAAAATGTCCAGAAAACCTAGTTACACATTACACGTATGATAATAAGAAATTCGTTCCATATAGAGACTATGATTCATTTAAAAAAGTACAATGTCTAAAATATCCCCTAGGAGACAACTTTAGAGGTGTAGCTGGAGGATTATACATAACAGCATATGATTTATCAAAAATAATGCAAATGTTAATGAACAAAGGTATATATAATAACATTAGAATTCTAAATGAAGAAACAGTTTTAGAAATGGAAAAAGTACAATGGGAAGGCATTGCAACTGACCCAACATACAAGAAAAAAGGTCTTCAAATGATTATTATGGATGAGTTCACAAAATCACCACTTCATGGTCATTTCGGGAATGCATATGGACTTAGAAGTTTTATGTTATATAATGAAAATGGTGGAATAATATTCTTATGTAATGGTGCTAATTTTATAACAGATGAAGAACATATGACAATTGTTCAAAAACAAATAATCACTCATCTAGTTGAGAAAACTAGATTATAGTAGGTGAACACATGAATAATAAAAAAATATTTAAATTATTACTCTCAATATTGAACATAATTGGTATCTTTTTGATAATATTATCTACTATAGTTATTTCAAGAAATATCAAAACAATAAAAAATGACTACTCATTTTTAGAAGGAAAATCAAATAAAGTTGTACTTTTTATTGGTGATGGTATGGGTGAAAATCATATAAAAATAAGTAGTTTATATTTAGATAAAGAACCAGTATTTAACTCATTTAGTAAAAATGGATACGTATCTACGTTCTCAAAACAACTATTTTTACCTACTGATAGTGCAGCAGCAGCAACTGCTCTTGCAACAGGAAAGAAAGTAAATAATAAGGAAATAGCATATCATAAAGGAGAAGAAATAGAGACAATTAGTGAATATGCAAAGAGTTTAGGGTATGGTGTTGGAGTAATTACAACTGATGATTTGTTTGGCGCAACACCTGCAAGTTTTTCTGCACATAGTGAAAATAGAAATAATACAGAGGAAATAATTTCTTCACAACTTTTAAGCGATGTTGATTTATTTTTAGGAAGTGGATATGATACATACATAAATTATAGAGAAAAGTTTGAAGAAAAAGGCTATGATTTTATTTCTAAATATTCTAATTTAACTATGACAAACCATAAAATAATTGGTTCATTTACAAAAATAAATAATTATGATACAGATAATAACTTACCAACATTACCAAAGTTAACAGAATTTGCTATTGATTACTTTGAAGAAAATTATCCAAATGGATATTTTATTATGATTGAAGCAGCTCATATTGATAAAAAAAGTCATGATAATCAAATATTTGAAATGATTAATTATTTCGATGAATTTAATAATTCAATAAATATTGCGTATGAAAAACTTTCAAATGAGTCAAATGTAAGTATAATTGTTACAGCTGATCATGAAACAGGTAAGTTAACTAACACAGAAAATGTATTTAATATAAATAATAAACTATACAAAAGTAAAGGCCATACACATAAAAAAGTTAAATATTATATGTATAACAAAAGAAATATTTTTAGTGAAGTTGATAAAAATATAGATAATACAGATATTTATAAAATATGTAAGGCATTAATTTTAAAGTAAAAAAAGCAATGGAACATCCATTGCTTTTAATTTTCTCTATATATTTTTGCATATTTTAAAAAAGTGCTTCTTTTCATATTGAGTTTAGAACATGATGTTAAAATAGATAATTCTTTTTTATAATATGAGCATACAACTTCATTAAAGTTACTTGGTAGTTTATATTTAGGTCTACCTAAATGAACTCCTTTTTCTCTAGCTATTCTTATTCCTTCAGCTTGACGTTGTCTAATATTTTCTCTTTCATTTTGTGCAACAAAACTAAGTACTTGTAAAACTATATCAGAAATGAACTTTCCTATTAAATTTTCACCTTCGATTCTTGTATCAAGAAGAGGAAAATCGATGACTTGAATATCTGCTTCAATTTTTTTTGTAATATCAGTCCATTCATTAATAATCATTTCATAATTTCTACCAAGACGATCTATTGATTTAATAATTAGTAGGTCTCCTTTTTTTAGTTTTTTCTTTAGTCTTTGATAATTTTTTCTTTCGAAATCTTTACCACTTTGTTTATCTATATAAATATGCTTATTAGATAAACCTAGTTTATACATTTCCTCCATTTGTCTTGCTACATTTTGTGTTGTTGATGAAACTCTAACATAACCGTAAATCATAATATACCTCCTATTTTTAATGTAACAATTTGATTATAATATTTAAAAAATAAAAAATCATTTTTTGCTTAAAAATGTAATATTTTAAATAATTCAATTGTATAGGAAAAAACTTGTATTTAATACATACAATATTATATAATCAAAAAAGTATATTTTAAATAATATACAGATTGCGACAAATTATTAATATAAATTATTATATATTTTATTTGTCAAAAATTATTACATCAAATATGGAATATGATGGAACAAGCATATGATAGACTTCAACCAAATGATACACCTATTTTCCATAGTGATCAAGGATGGCAATATCAACAAAAAGTTTTCAAAAAACTTTAGAAGAACATAATATAAGACAGAGTATGTCTAGAAAATGAAATTGTTTAGATAATTCAATTATTGAGCATATATCTTGAAAAATATTCCAATTTAGTCTATAATATTAAAGGAGTTAGCGTATGCTAACTAAAAAGGTAAGGTGAAATATATGAATTTATGTCTTGCTGAAGAAGGAAAAGAATATATTATTAAATCTATCAACACAGATGATGAAGAACTTAATGCATTCTTGTTTTCACTAGGTTGTTATAGTGGTGAACCTATCACTGTAGTTTCTCATTTAAAAGGTGGTTGTGTTGTTGCAATTAAAGATGCTAGATATAATATAGATAAACAACTTGCTGAGGCTATTATAGTCTAGCTAATTGTTTTTTCTTTTAATAAAAATGTTAGCATATGCTAACAAAAAAAAAGAGGAGGAAATATTAATGAAAATTGCATTAGCTGGTAATCCCAATAGTGGAAAAACAACAATGTATAACGCTCTTACTGGTCGTAATGAAAAAGTAGGTAACTGGGCCGGTGTAACTGTAGAAAGTAAAGAGTATCAAATTAAAAAAAGTTTTTATAAAGGATCAGAAGAAGTAATCGCAGTAGATTTACCAGGTGCTTATTCAATGTCACCATTTACATCTGAAGAAAGTATTACAAGTTCATATGTAAAACAAAACAATCCAGATGTAATTATCAATATTGTAGATGCAACAAATTTAAGTAGAAGCTTATTCTTCACTACACAATTACTTGAACTTGGTATTCCAATGGTTGTAGCTTTAAATAAAAGTGATATCAATGATAAAAAGAATACTGAAATTGATGTAAAAAAACTTTCAGAAAAACTTGGATGTGATGTAGTAGAAACAACATCTACAACAGGTGAAGGTTTAAATGAACTTGTTGAAAAAGCAATTAGCTTAAGAGGAAATGGTCAAAAAGCTCCTTACATTCAAGGTGATATTGATTTAACCGATAAAAAAGCAGTTGAAGAAGAAGATAGAAAAAGATTTACATTTGTTAATAATGTAGTTTCTGTAGTAGAAAAACGTCAAGTATTAACAAAAGAAAAAAATAAACAAGACAAAATAGATGCAATTCTAACAAATAAATGGTTAGGAATACCTATTTTTGCGGTAGTAATGTTTTTAGTTTTCTGGATTTCTCAAGCAGGTCCAGGTGTATGGATTGCAGAAGGATATGAATTCAAAAACGGATTTACAATTCCTGGTCTTGTAACACTTCTTGAAATGTTCCAAGAATGGGTAGCTGGATTAATTAATAGTGATTCAATTTGGGCTTCAATCTTAATTGATGGTATCTTAGGTGGTGTAATCGCGGTAGTAGGATTCTTACCACTTGTAATGGTTATGTATTTCTTAATTGCATTACTTGAAGACTGTGGATATATGGCACGTGTATCAGTTGTACTTGATCCAATCTTTAAAAAAGTTGGTTTGTCAGGTAAATCTGTAATTCCATTCGTAATTGGTACAGGTTGTGCAATTCCAGGTGTAATGGCATGTCGTACAATCAGAAATGAAAGAGAAAGAAGAGCAACTGCAATGTTAACTCCATTCATGCCTTGTGGTGCTAAACTTCCTGTAATTTCATTATTTGCTGGAGCATTCTTTAGTGATTCAGCGTGGGTGGGACCACTTATGTATTTTGCTGGAATTATCATTATTTTCTTAGCAGCATTATTAATTAACTTATTAACTGGTTATAAAAATAGAAAATCATATTTCATTATTGAACTTCCAGAATATAAAGCACCAAGTTTCTTAAGAGCTCTTGGATCAATGTGTAGTAGAGGTTGGGCATATATTGTTAAAGCTGGAACAATTATATTAGTATGTAATTTTGTTGTTCATGTAATGCAAACATTTAATTGGAATTTCCAAGTTGTAGAAGAAGGCATGGAACATACATCAATTTTAGCAAGTATCGCATCTCCATTTGCTTATGTTATTGCTCCAGTTATTGGTGTTTTATCTTGGAAACTTGCAGCAGCAGCTGTAACAGGTTTCATTGCAAAAGAAAATGTTGTTGGAACACTTGCAGTATGTTTTGCAATTTCAAATATGTTTGATTTAGATGAACTTGCAATGCTTGAAGGATATGAAGGACTAGTTGCAAATGCATTTGGTATTACACAAGTTGCTGCACTTGCATACTTAATGTTTAATTTATTTACTCCTCCTTGCTTTGCAGCAATAGGTGCAATGAACTCAGAAATTAAGAGTAGAAAATGGTTCTTTGCTGGAATTGGTTTACAATTTGCAGTAGGTTTCACAGTTTCATTCTTAGTATTCTTCTTTGGAACATTATTTGTTGGAGGAAGCTTTGGAGCTGTATGGATGCCAATCGTAGGATGGGTTATTATTGCAATAATTGTATTAATTTTCACATTATTAATTATTAAAAAACAAAAACAATTTAATGCAGAATATACATTAAATAAATAAAGGGGAATATGTATGACTTTAACTGACTATCTTATTATTGCAGTAATAGCAATAATAATTGGACTAGCTATTTTGTATATAATACATGCAAAAAAAAGCGGTCAAAAATGTGTAGGATGTCCTCATAGTAAAACATGTGGTTCTAATGGATGTCATGAAATGCACAAAAAAAGTGACTATTGCTCTTGCGATAGAAACAATTTATAAGAGAAAAATTTTTTAGGCATAAAAAAACACTTGCAATTTTATTTGCAAGTGTTTTTATTTATTTAGATATTTTACTAAGGCATTAAATGTTTCTTCACTTAAATCATGTTCAATTTTACATGCGTCTTCAAGTGCAACATCTTTTGAAACACCAAGACTTACAAATAAGTCTGTTAACATTTTATGACGTTCATACATTTTTGTTGCAATTGATAAACCTTTTTCTGTAAAAGAAATATAACCACTATTGTCAATATTAATGAAATCATCATTTTTTAAATTATTTATTGCTCTTGAAATACTTGCACGAGAATAATTAAAAGATTGAGCTATATCAATAGATCTAACTTTTTTACCTTCTTTTTGTAACATTAAAATTCTTTCAAGATAGTCTTCAGCTGATTTATAAATGGCCATAAGGACTCCTTCTTTTAATACATTAAACTATAGCAATATTATAAACAAATATTATTATAAAATCAAATGTTTTAATAAATAGTAAAAATTACATACTTATAGTAGTTCAAATAACTAGAAAAAAAACTATGAAAGTGGTATAATATGTATGATAAAAAAAGTATAAAAAAATCGAGGTAAAGAAAATGAGTCAAAAAAACTTAGTTATGCTTGTAATCATGGATGGTTATGGTATTAGAAACGTTGTTGATGGAAATGCAATAGCTAATGCTAAAAAACCTAACTTAGATTATTTATTTAGTAAATATCCAAATACAACTATTGGTGCATCTGGAGAAGCAGTAGGTCTTCCAGATGGACAAATGGGTAATAGTGAAGTAGGACACTTAAATATTGGTGCAGGACGTGTTGTATTCCAATCATTAACAAGAGTAAATATTGCATGTCGTGAAAAAACATTAGATACAGTTCCTGCAATTGATAATGCAATTAATCATGCAATCAAAAATAACTCAAGCTTACATATTATGGGGCTTATGAGTGATGGAGGTGTTCACTCTCATATTGATCACTTTATTTATTTAATGAATAAAGCAGTTGAACGTGGTGTTGAAAAAGTATATGTTCACTCATTCTTAGATGGAAGAGATGTTCCACCTCAATCAGCAAAAGAATTCTTAACAGCTCTTGATCAAGCAAGAGTTAAAGGCGTTGAACTTGGTATTGTAAGTGGAAGATACTATGCAATGGATAGAGATAAAAACTATGATAGAACTCAACTTGCATATGATGCTTTAGTAAAAGGAAATGCACCTGTTAAGGGATTACTTGAAGGTATTGATGAAAGTTATGCTGAAGGTATTACAGATGAATTTGTAAAACCTTATATAGTAACTGAAGGATCAAATGTAAAAGAAAATGATGCAGTAATTTTTGCAAACTTCAGACCAGATAGAGCAATTCAAATGAGCGTTGCTTTAACAAATCCTACAAAAGCTGTAAGTGACAAAGCTGCATTAAAAGATTATGTTGTATTTAATAATTTATGTTTTGTTCAAATGATGTTATATTCACAAGATGTTAAAGGTGATATCGCATTTGGATTACAAGAATTAAATAACAAATATGGTGAAGTAATTTCTAAAAATGGTTTAAAACAATTAAGAATTGCAGAAACTGAAAAATATGCACACGTTACTTTCTTCTTTGATGGTGGAGAAGATATCCAACTTGAAGGTGCAGATAGAATCTTAGTTGCATCACCTGCTGTTGCTACATATGATTTAAAACCTGAAATGAGTGCTTATGAAGTTACTGATAAAGTTGTTGAAGCTATCAAATCAGAAAAATATGACACAATTATTTTAAACTATGCTAACTGTGATATGGTAGGACACACTGCTGTATATGATGCTGCAATTAAAGCAGTAGAAGCTGTTGATGAATGTGTTGGTAGAGTTTACCAAGCAGTTAAAGAAGTCAATGGTACAATCGTATTAACTGCTGACCATGGTAATGCTGATATGATTTGGGATGAAAATAAAAATCCTTTCTCTGCTCATACAACATCAGTTGTTCCATTCTTAATCACTGATGAAAATGTAGAATTACATGAAACTGGTAACTTAGGAGATATCGCTCCAACTATGCTTGAATTACTTCAAATCGAACAACCTGCTGACATGACAGGTAGAAGTATGATTGCAAAAAAAATTAAATAATACTAAAGTATTGCGAAAAATTTAGTTTTCGATTATAATATATAACGGTCTTAAAAAAATAAAAGATATAAAAGGAGAAAAAAAGATGAACTATACAAATGAAGTAAAAGAAATGTGTAGTGTTAAAGTTGGTGCAAGCCACGGATGTGCTCCAATTCCTCAAGAAGGTAAATGGACTTATTCTCGTGAAATCAAAGACATCAATGGATTTACACATGGTATTGGATGGTGTGCTCCTCAACAAGGTGCATGTAAATTAACATTAAATGTTAAAGACGGTATTATCGAAGAAGCATTAGTAGAAACTATTGGTTGTTCTGGTATGACTCACTCTGCAGCTATGGCAAGTGAAGCTATCGTTGGTAAAACTGTTTTAGAAGCAGTTAACACTGACTTAGTATGTGATGCTATCAATACTGCAATGAGAGAATTATTCTTACAAATCATTTATGGTCGTACTCAATCTGCATTCTCTGAAGGTGGATTATCAATCGGTGCAGGTTTAGAAGACTTAGGTAAAGGATTAAGAAGCCAAGTTGGTACTTCTTATAGTACAAAAGCTAAAGGTCCTCGTTACTTAGAACTTGCTGAAGGATATGTAACACGTTTAGCACTTGATGCTAATGATCAAATCATTGGTTATGAATATTTACACTTAGGTAAATTTACTGATTTCTTAAAGAAAGGTATCAACGCTGATGAAGCTTTAAAGAAAGCAACTGGTACTTATGGTAGATTTGCAGATGGATCAAAATATATTGATCCACGTCATGAATAGGAGGTTACTATAATGGCATTATTTGAAAGTTACGAAAGAAGAATAGATCAAATCAATAAAGCATTAAATGAAAATGGTATTGCATCTTTAGAAGAAGCAAAAGCTATTTGTGATGCTGCTGGTGTTGATGCTTACAATATTACAAAAGGTATCCAACCTATTTGTTTTGAAAATGCATGCTGGGCTTACACTGTAGGTGCTGCTATCGCAATCAAAAACAACGCTAAATCTGCTGCAGATGCTGCAAGATATATCGGTGTAGGTTTACAATCATTCTGTATTCCTGGTTCAGTTGCTGACGATAGAAAAGTAGGTTTAGGACATGGTAATTTAGGTGCTATGTTATTAACTGAAGAAACTAAATGTTTCGCATTCTTAGCAGGTCACGAATCATTCGCTGCTGCTGAAGGTGCTATCGGTATCGCAAGAACTGCTAACAAAGTTAGAAAAGAACCTTTACGTGTTATTTTAAACGGTCTTGGAAAAGATGCTGCTAAAATCATTTCACGTATCAATGGTTTCACTCATGTTGAAACTGAATTCGATTACAAAACTGGTGAACTTCATGAAGTATCTCGTACAAGATATTCAGAAGGTGAACGTGGTTTAGTAAACTGCTATGGTGCTGATGATGTTAGAGAAGGTGTTGCAATTATGCACTATGAAGGTGTTGACGTATCAATCACTGGTAACTCAACTAACCCTACTCGTTTCCAACATCCAGTAGCTGGTACTTATAAAAAAGAATGTGTTGAACTTGGTAAAAAATACTTCTCAGTTGCATCAGGTGGTGGAACTGGACGTACTCTTCACCCAGATAACATGGCAGCAGGTCCTGCATCTTATGGATTCACTGATACTTTAGGAAGAATGCATTCAGATGCTCAATTTGCTGGTTCATCTTCAGTTCCTGCACACGTTGAAATGATGGGATTAATCGGTATGGGTAATAACCCAATGGTTGGTGCTACAGTTGCGGTTGCAGTTGCTGTTTCTCAAGCATTAAATAAATAATAAAACAAAATATCTTATCCATTAGGATAAGATATTTTTTTAGAACTATGTTATAATATATTGTAGAAATTATAAAAAGAAATAATTAGGAGAAAAATATGATTTGGATAACATTATCATTATTAGCAGCATTCTTTACATCTTTAACAACAATTCTAGCAAAAATAGGAATAAAAAATGTTAATTCAAATTTTGCAACATTCATAAGAACTGGAGTTGTAATCTTGTGTTCATTGCTTTTATGCTTTATAACAAAAGACATATATAAAACAAATACTTTAAATTTAAACAATTGGCTTTTCTTAACATTATCTGGACTTGCAACAGGATGTTCATGGCTTTGTTATTATAAGGCATTAAAACTTGGAAACGTTAATAAAGTTGCACCAATTGATAAATCAAGTTTTATTTTATCAAGTATCTTATTTATAATCTTTTTCTTTAACGATACAACAAACAATGGCAATTTATTAACAATAATCATGTTAATTGTATCAATGACTTTAATGTTATTAGGTACAATGTTAATGATTGGTAAACAAGATGTTAAAGAAACAAAATCAGCTAGTTGGTTATTCTTTGCAATTTTATCAGCAGTATTTGCAGCACTTGTTTCATTATTTGTAAAAATAGGATTAAAAGGAATTCCAAGCAATCTTGGAACATTATATAGAACAATAATTGTTTTTATATTTGCAGGAACAATTGTCCTTACAAGAAAAGATTATAAGGGAACAAATAATATTACAAAAGTATCATGGTTGTTTTTAATTCTATCAGGAATTGCAACAGGTGGAGCTTGGCTATGTGAATATGCAGCACTAAATTATTTAGGCTCAAATCCTATAGTAGTTAACTCTATAGGAAAATTATCTATTTTATTAACAATGTTTTTCTCATTTATAATTTTAAAAGAAAAATTTAATAAAAAATCGTTACTAGGTTTAATATTATTAACACTTGGTATAATTATAA
>JAZKYN010000031.1:0-1741 GCA_045612145.1 Bacilli bacterium | reverse complement strand
ATTTTCTTCTAAAAGAGAAAAGGAATCAATAGTATTACAAAATAGAGTAAATAGAATTTATAGAAAATTTAATAAATTTCAAGATAATATTTTAAAGGAAATAGGAGAAAATGAAGATGTCTGGATATTTTTAGGAGCAGGAACTGCATGCAGTTTAATAAATAAAATTGAAAATGAAAATAAATAAAAAATATTTTCATTTTTTTACACAAACAACTTGCTTTGATAAAATAAATTTGATATAATATACTTGGGAATAAAGGAAGCGAGGTAAATAATATGAAAGGTGATAAACGTTCAAGTCCTAATAAGATTTATGACGTTGCAGGAGCTGCTGGTGTTTCACTTGCTACTGTGTCAAGAGTACTGAATCATCCAGAAAAAGTTAAACCTGCTACACGCGAGAAAATCGAAAAAATTATTAAGGAACTAGGGTACAAACCAAATTTAAATGCTAAAGGTCTTGCAAGTTCTAGATCAACAACAGTAGGTGTTGTCGTACCAGAATTAACAAGAAGCTCAATTTCAAAAATGGTAGATGGAATTGCAGCAACAGCAGTTAAACGTGGTTATTTAATTAGATTATTTGTTAATGATAGTTCTAAAGCTGACGATCAAGTTGCTGCTGAAAGAGAACTATGGCGTACTGTAATATCATCAGGGGTAGATGGCATTTTATATGTTAATGATGAAATTGCAGAAGAGTATCTTGAAATTATCAAAGAATCAAGTGTTAGTGTTGTTTTAACAAATACAGTATGTAATGATCCTGAAATACCTCATGTAGCAATCGACTATCGTAAAGCTTCTTATGAAATGACTAAAGAAATGATAGCTAGAGGTAATACAGATATTTGGATTATTTCAACAGTTAGAAAATATGCTCTTAACGATTTAATTGTTCAAGGTTATACTGAAGCAATGAAAGAAGCGAATTTATCAGAACGTGTTATTAATGTTCATGGTAAAACACATCTAAACATTCCTGAATATCGTGAAATTCTTGAAAAAGAGCATCCACAAGTTGCAATCGTCGTAAGAGATTCAATGGCAGTTTCATTTATGAATGTTGCCAGAGAACTTAATATATCTATACCAGATGAGTTACAAGTAATTGGTTTCCAAAATACAAAATATGCAGAATTATCAAGACCGACTCTTACTTGTATTAATACACCAATTTATGAAATTGGTGAAGTCGCAATGGACCTTCTTACTGATTTAATGTATGAAGATGAACTTGAAGACGAATGGTATGATGAAGAAGTAGAAGAAGAAAAAGAAGAAATAGAAATTAACAAAAATGTTGATTATAGTGTTGTTTGGAGACAATCAACAAAATAGTAGATTTCTTAAAGGTAAAATTTAGAGACTAGACCGGTTGGTGAAAGGTTTAGCAAATAAGAAATTGAATTATATCGGATATCAATTAAAATTGATTATATATTTTCCAAAGTGCAAATTTGTAAAAATTTGAATTAAGGTGGTACCGCGGAATAAAATAATATTTCGTCCTTAAGTGATTAAGGGCGATTTTTATTTTGTTTTTGAAAGGATAAATTTAATGAAAAAGGTATTATATTTATTAGTAACATTATTATTTACATTAACATTAGTATCTTGTAAAAAAGGAAAACAAATAACACTTTCATATGATAAAAGTGAAATTGAAATATTTGTAGGAGACGAAGTTAATGTAAAACCAAATGTAGAAGTAGGAAAGAAAGTAAAGAACTACGAA
>JAZKYN010000030.1:0-3158 GCA_045612145.1 Bacilli bacterium | reverse complement strand
ATAATTTAAATAAAAATACATTTATTTCTTCATTTGAAATTGAAGAAAATAAAATATATATTGATGATGTTTCTTTTTTAGATTATATTGATAGTCCAAATACTTCTATATCAATTTCATCAAGATATGTAGAATATAATTATCATATTTACAAAGAAAGAGAATATGTCTTTGAAACAACTCTTAATAGTACAAATATTCAAAAAGAAAATCCAAACATTATAGATAAAAATACTTACTTTCCAAAAGATGCTACAATCTTAATACATCCAGATATTATATTAGATATGGCAAAAGAAGCATTAGAGACAACATATTCACAAGCATCTATTTTCTTTGATAATTTTTATGATGCTGAAGCAGCAGTTAAATCTTTAAAAGATGATGGATATACAGCAATCATAGCGAATACAACATATCAACTAAATGCTGAAGATGCTATTTTAAATGTTATTGCTAATATTGCTATTTTATTTGTTTGGTTTATGGCAATTCTTTTCCTAGCATTCTTTATTAATTTATGCTCATTTAGAAGTTTGAATGCTTTTAGAGAAGATATTGCTATTATGAGATCAATGGGTATACCAACAAAAGTTATTACTATTGGAGTTTACACAAGAATGATGATATCTCTTATTCCATCATTTATTATTATGTTTAGTTTATCATCATTAATTTTCATGACTCCTTCACTAAACTCATATTTAACATATCTTCATTTTAAAGAATATTTATTAATTATAATTGGTATGATTGTTTTAACACTTAGGGTAACTCATAAACAAATCCATAAGTTATTCAACGAAACCGTTAAAAAATCTTTGAAAGGAGGTAATTAGGATGATTAAAATTAACTCTTTAAATAAGTATTTTAACAAAGGAAAACAAAATGAAATCCATGTAATCAATGATATTTCTTTAGAACTTCCTTCAAATGGTATGGTCGCAATCTTTGGTAAAAGTGGTTGTGGAAAAACAACACTTCTAAATACAATAGGTGGTCTTGATAACTTTAAAAGTGGAAATATCTCTATTGATGAAAATGATATAACTAATAACACTGATAATATTAGAAATAAGTATATTGGATATATATTTCAAAACTACAACTTAAATAATAATCAATCATGTTTTGAAAATGTCGCTAATGCATTAAAGCTATGTGGTATAACCGATGAAGATGTTATTAAAGAGAGAGTCATGGCTTCTTTAAAAAATGTCGGAATGGAAAAATACTATAAACGTACTCCTGATTCTCTTTCTGGTGGTCAACAACAACGTATTGCTATTGCACGAGCAATTGTCAAAAATCCAAAAATTGTTTTAGCTGATGAACCAACAGGTAATCTTGATGAAAATAATACTATTTTAATAATGAATCTACTAAAAGCTATTTCTAAAGAACACTTGGTGGTTCTTGTTACTCATGAAGAAAGTTTAGTAAATTATTATTGTAATAAAATAATTCATTTATCTGATGGTAAAGTTATTAATATTGAAGATAACTATAACATTGAAAATTTTAACGTTAAAAATAAAAACAACATTTATTTAGGTGATTTAGATAAAGAATCAATTAAAAATGACTTAGTTGAAATTGATTATTATGGAGAACCTTCAATAGAACCAATTAACTTAAAAATTATCAATAACGATGGAAAACTTTATATTAAAATTGATTCACCTAAAATTCAAATATTAGATCATAATAGTGAAACAAAAATAAAAGAAGGAAAGTTTAATCAAAATAATACAACACATAATACTGAAGAAAGTATTGATATGAGTAATCTTCCTCCTATTGTTGGAACAAAATATGGTAAATTATTTAATATTAAATCTTCAATTAAAGAAGGTTTTAATATAAACTTTAAGAAAAATAAAAAAGGAAGAAAACTTCTTCACATATGTATGGCTTTATTTGCAATGATAATTGTGTTTATGTTTGCTGTATTTGGAACATCTATTAAAACTCTTAAAAATATAAAAAATTCATACAATCACAATGTCTTTTATGTTTATACTGAAAATTATGATGTCGCAAAAAAAATTAATGATTCTGTTAACAGTATCGAAAGTGGTATTGACTATACTCAACTAGAATATGCATATACACCACAATCACAATATGTTTCTTTCTCTTTTGGAACTTTTGAAACATTTAAGATGTCTTCATATGAATCTGGTCTATATTTAAATGCTACAATATTAGGAACAGATCTTCTTAAAAATTATGATTTAGTTATTGGTAGAAAAGATAATATTAAAACTAATGAAATTGTAATTTCTACAAAAACTGCTTCTATTCTTTTAGAAAAATCGCTACTAGGTCATATTAAAGAATATAAAGACCTACTTGGTTTATCTTGTGATAATTTAGATTTATTTGATATAACATCTACTATAGTTGGAATTGTTAAATCTGACGAACCAGCCATATATATTAATCCTTTGACTCTTGCAAAAAAAATAAATACTGTCAATTCAAAAGTTAAAATTGGAAGTGATTATAATCATGTTGTTAAACAAAATGAAATAACCATTGGAATAACTGAGGGCACTACTAATAGTCTAAAACTTGGAGATACAATTTCATTACATGGTAAAGAATTTAAAGTAACTAATTTCCATTATTACTATAGTGATTATAATTCATGGTTAAAATATAATTATCCAAATATATATATTGGTGGTAAGGAAATATATATAAAAAACTATATTCATGCTAATTATCCAAATGTATTAGAAAATACACGTGAATGGGAAGACCTTTATAATGAATTAAACGATAAATTACATTACAATTATATAGAGTATTTCTATCAAAAAATCGATGAATATCTTTTTGATATTGTTGTTAAAAATTTTGATATCCAAGCATGGATATATGTAAACAAAAATATTGATGAATTTAAATATATATATATTGCGGATGGACTTAACTTTTATAAAGCTAACAAATATAAAGAACTTCACAATGAATATCCTTATAAATCAAATACAAATGCATTAAAAGATTTCCCATCATATGATGATATAATCTCTAAATATATGAACCTTTATCATGAGGAAGCATATTATTCTAATAATTTACAAATAAATGAAATTACATATTTTATGAATGATAATGATTATATTGAAATTTCAAAAAAATATGG
>JAZKYN010000029.1:0-22015 GCA_045612145.1 Bacilli bacterium | reverse complement strand
AAAAGAGATTTTGACAAAAAATATAAAATGTTATGGGACTATGATTTACAAGAAAAATCTATATTATTACATTTATTAGAATTTTTAGAAGAATTTTTTGAATTTGATTATGTAAAAGAAATTTTAAATGATTATCACAATACTGATTTAGAAGAATATGAAGAATATAAAGTTATGAAATGGAGTGAATAATATGGAAAAACATAATATTTTTAATGAATTAGAAAACAATTTTAAAGTAGAAGAAAGATTAAATAAATTATTGCAATTAAAAAGATTTGAATGGAAAAAAGATAATTATAGTGATATAGATAACTTTATATTAGGTGCAACGGGTATTAAAACTAATTTAGTATTAACAACCGAACAACACGCATTAGATTATACTTTAATTAGTGATATTACCGATAGTTTACCATACAATTATGAATTTGATAATGCTTATATTGAAGTATTTTATGTATTTGATAGAAAACAAACTGAAATTATTATAACTGAAGTTATGTTAGTAATGGAATAGAAATGGCAAAGATAAAAACAAATTAAAAATCAAATTATACCCCCCTACCCTTATAAATTATTCAAGACAAGTCTGAAAACGCAAAAATAGGCTTGTTTTGGATTTGTAAATTAAAAATTATGAAAGGAAGATAGAAACAATATGATAAATATTTTAGAAGAAAAAGAAAATAAAAGAATATTAGAAGATTTAGTAAATACATATCATATACAACAAATTTATGTTGCTATTGAAGAATTGAGTGAATTGCAAAAAGAGTTATGTAAATATTTGCGTGCTGTACAAAATTTTAGGTTGAGTTCTTTTACTTTTAATAACATAACTGAAGAAATAGCAGATGTTTATATTATGTTAGAACAGATGAAACTTTATTTTGATATTTCACAAGATAAAATAGATAATATGATTAAACAAAAATTAGATAGAACGAAAGAGAGATATTTATAATGGCAAGAAGTGTAGTTGCATTAAATAGTAGTAGAAAAATAGATAATACACATTATTATGTTGGAGATAAAAAAAGAAATAAAAGAACTTGTTGCAATTGTGGAGAAAAATTTGAAGTTCAAGAAGTTAAATTTATGATTAAAAACAAGATATTTTGTAGTTGGAATTGTAAGTGTGAATATAAGAGAAAAAATAAGGTAGAATAGAGGTGATTATATGAGATATTTAAGTATATTTGATAGTGATAGCGAAATTCTAAAAGCTATAAGCAACATTTTCTTGAAAGGTGAATGGTTTGATTTAGATTGCACCTATTCAAAAGGCGTTTTTTATTATGACATAGAACAACCTAAATTTAAAAGTGATTTAGTTCCGTTATATGATGATGTATTACAAGATGATAGCACAAAATTAGAACATTTTGAAAATAATAGCTTAAAAAGTATTGTGTTTGACCCACCATTTTTATTCAGAAAAAGAAAATCAGAAAACAATGACAAGATTAGTGCAAGATTTTCTTATTTTAAATCTTTTGAAGATTTAATTGATATGTATCAAAAGTCTTTAGATTGTTTCAATAGAAAACTTATTAAAGGTGGTTGGTTGTTTTTTAAATGTCAAGATATGACAGACGGTAAATTTTATTGCACACACAATGAAATTATAAATTATGCAACCAATAATGGTTACGAACTAAAAGATATCATTATTAAAAAATCAAAATCAAAACTTCAACGAGATGCTAAACAACAAAATTGTGTTGCTAAAATACATAGCTATTGGCTTGTTTTTAAAAAAATAAATTTTAGGACAAAAGATATGTTCCAATAAAAGATATAGAGGTGCTAAATGAAAAAGAAGATTAAAGATTTAACATTACAAGAAATTTTAAATATTTGTGCAGAAAGCAAATGCGTAACTTGTAGAATAAACAATATATGTGGTATTAAACCTTATGGATTCTTAGGTAGTGTTATGCAAAAAGAAATAGAGGTGGAAAAAGATGAGTAAAGAAAACAAAGTAAAAGATTTAGAATCACAAGTAAAAACATTAATTGATATACATAAAGAAGATAGACATATTATTAACGAATTAAAATCAAAAGTTGAACATTACGAAGATATGTTATTTTTATATTCTGAAATTTGCAGAGATTTAAAAAAGATTAATTTAAAATTTGAAACTCTAGATGCATTAGATAATATGGTAAATAAACTCGTTAAGTATGATGATTTATCTGACGAGATTAAAAATGAATTAGTTAAAATGTATGAAGAAAGAGATAAGGTGAAAAGAGTAGTATGGAAAGAATTAATAGACTAACAGAAAAATCTACTAATTATGATTTTTATGTTCCTAAAAAGAAAGTTAGCATACTTGAATTATCTAATAAACTAGGTAAAATAGAAAATTTAGAAGAAGAACTAGATTGCCCTTTAGCAGTTGTGTTTGAGGCACTTAAGGAAGGGATAGTATTGAATAATAAAAAATTATATAGTTGTAAGCTTTCAAGCCATAAAAAATATGGTTGGGGTTTTATTTGTTATATGAAAAACGAAGCACAAGTTGGTGTTAGTGTTAAACAATACAAAATAACTTGGTGGCTACCATCAGATAAGGAGTGGAAAGATGAATAAATATCAAGAATGTTTAGAGAATTTAAGAAATTGGGTATTAGAATATTTTTATGATGAAGATGGTTTAGAAATTGGCGACCAATGTTTAGAAGATTTATTTCCTGTTGAATTTGCAATTATCCAACAAGCCATAGACAAAGCAATCAAGTATGATGATAAAGAAACACCAAAGAAAAGAATATTTGTTGAAGAAAAAGGTGGTATTTCTGCACACGATGAATGCCCAATTTGTAGAGTTAAAGTAAGTCCTATTAGACGTTATTGTGATAATTGTGGTCAAAGATTGGAGTGATGAATAATGACTAGTTTAGAATGGATTAATGGACAAATAGAAATAATGAATAGAGAAATAATAGATATTTTGACAGATATTTTAGAAATTTTAGAAAGATTATGTATGAGTAGCAATATAAAATTTGCTGAAGATAAAAGAGCAATTTGGGATAAAATACTTTTAACATATGATAAAGCAAAAGCGTTGGAGGTAAAATAATGCCACCAAAATTAGCACATCAATTAAAAAATGAACAAGAAATAAATATTTCTAATGATAAACAAGGTCGTATAGTTTGGAAATGTCCAAAATGTAATCATACATTAGTAACATTTTATAGTGAAGTAGAAACAATACGAAACATAGATGAGTGTAAGTATTGTGGTCAAAAATTAATTATGCCAGGAGAAAAATAATGACTGAAAAAGATTTATTTATAATTATAAAAGCAATACTTTGGTTTAATCAACAAATCAGTCAAATGCCAACTGATGAAGAAATTATGTATTTTATAAAATATCATAATAAAAATGATATGGAAGAACTTTATAAAAAACAATAAAAATGTTGAAAGGATACTATGAATAATGACTGAACAAGAAGTAATTAAAAAGTTTGAGGAGTTAGGGTATAGAGTTAATAAAAAAAATAAATACATAACATTATGTAAAGATACTTGGATAATATTTATTAATCCGAGTAACAAAACTTATGATTGTCAAGAATTAGATGGTAAATCTTGTATTATTGATATGCAAGAACACCAACTACTAACTGAATTGTTTAAGTGTTGGAAATGGATTGAATAGGAGGCAAAAAATGAATAAAAAAGCTGTAAGTATGTATAATGCAAGACAAATAGCAAAGTCAAATGAAGAAGTTGCCTGGGCTATTAGAGAACAAACTAAAAGTAAGGATAGGGTTGATATTTCTCTTGAAGAATACGAACGTATGAAAAAAGAAATTGAAGAACTAAAAAATGAAAATTATAGTTACAAAAATTATTTTAAGCGTTTAAATTTTCCTTACGATGTAAAACCTATTGCTGGAACAATTGAAACTAGAACTTTTAAAAATCCAGATAGATTAACTACAACTTATTTAATAAAAATGGAGTGTGAATAGGAGAAAAAAATGAAAGTAGAAATATTAAAATATCCAACAGAAAAAGATTTATTATGGTGTAAACAATGCACCTTAAATACAATAGGAAAAACAACAACAAAACAACCAACTGAAAAATGGTTAAAAGAATTAGTTGAAGCCGAACATAGTCCTATTAGAGAATTATGGTTTGGTATTAAAATGGAAGTTCCATATTGGGTTGCAATGCATTATCGCACTCATCAAATATCAAATGGAAGCTATCCACAATTTCAACTTGATATAAGACCTGATTTTAAAAACGATTATATATCTACTCAACGTGATGACAGATTAAAAGATGATACTCCAAGAGGAAAAAAGCCACAAGATGAAATGGTAAGTTATATTATGTCTATTAATGCACCTGCTTTAATAAATATGGCTCACAAACGCTTATGCAAACAAGCAAGTAAAGAAACAAGAGAAGTAATGCAAGAAATTTGCAGACAAGTAATTGAAGTAGCTCCTTATATGAAAGATGTATTAGTGCCTTTATGCTCATATCGTGGGGGCATCTGTAAAGAAATGTTTAGTTGTAGAAAGGAAAAATAATATGGGATTAGATATTACATTACATAGAAAAAATGTTCCATATGGAAAAGATTATTGGTTCAACGGAAGAAATAGGTTTGGTGGAATTAGAGATTTAATGGTTGAAACATACGGATATAAATATGGGAAAGATTTGCTTTTAACGATTGAAATGGTAAAAGATTTATTAACTTTAACACATAAATTAATCATCATATCAATACAAAACGAACAAGATTTTTATGATGTAGATATATATAAAGATTTATACGATGCCTTAATAAGAATTGCTGATGATATTTACTTTGATGAAGATGAAGAATGGTATTTTGAAGCAACGTGGTAGAAAGGAAAAATAAAATGAAAGAAATTAAACTATTAACAATTAAATTAAATGATTTTGCAAATTGGAAAAAATGCGAAATTGATTTTGAAAAGACAAAAAATTTAGTAGCACCTTATGGATATGGAAAGACAACAATTTATAATGCTTTCTTATGGTGTTTAGGATTAGAAGTAAGTGGTGAAGTTGCACCCACAAATGAGAATTTAATAATTGAAGAAGGAGTTATTTCAAAAGTAGAATTACATATTCAAGTTGATGAATTTGAACATACATTAGTAAGACAAAGCAACAATAGATTTGAAATTAACGGAAATAAAATTACTACATTAAAAAAATATGTAGAAGAAATTACATCATTATTAGAATTTGATATTCAATATTTAAACTTATTAATGAAAAGTGGAACATTTAACTATGATACAAGCAAATGGAAATGGAATAATCGTAGAGATTTCTTAACAAACTTATTTAAAGTAGATGAATTACTACAAGAATTAAAACAACAATATCCATTACTTGCAATTGACTTTAGAACTAAAAAAGAAAACGAAATTGAAAGTAGTTTTATAACTGAAACTAAAAACTTAAATAAATTAAAACAAACTGCAAATGAAAACTTAATGAAGAAAGTAGAACAATTACAACAATTTTCTGCAGAAAAAGAACAAGAAATTAGAACAAAAATTAGTGAATTAGAAAACACTATTAAAAATGCTAAAGAAAATGATATTTTAATTTTAGTTGAAAAGAAAAAAGAAGCAATTAAAAGCTTTGAAAGAGAAAATCAACTAGAAACTAATATATTAAAAGACAACGTTAGTAAACCACAATACAAATTAGATATGGCAAAAGCTAATTTAGAAGAATATAAAATTACTTGTCATAATGATTTAACTAAACTATATGAAAACATTCAAAAAGTTGATAAATTAGGTAAAGAATGTTTAAATAGACAATTTACACCAGAAACGATTTGTAAATATTGTGGAAGTCCTATTAATCCAAATGAAATTGAGAAGAATAAAGAAAAATTTCAAAAGGCAAAACAAGAAGAATTTAATAATTTAAAAATGCAATACGGAAAACTTGTAGGAGAATACAAACAAATTCAAGAAAGTGTTGCTAAAAGAGAACAAGAAGTAAAAGAACTAGAAGAAACAACTATTTTAGACATTGAGTATAATCAAAAAATACTTAATGCATTCCTTGATGATGTTGAAAATACAAGAAAAAGATTAAATGAAGAATTATCTGAAATGCAAAAAAATTGCACTTTAAATATTAATGACCTAGAACAAGAATTAAGGAATTTATATTTTGAACTAGGTAATTATAAGGCTAAAGAAGTATTAGAAATTGAAGTTGAAGAATTAAGAAAATCAATTAAACAAGCAACTGCAAAAGAACAAGAACTTGCTAAAAAGAAAGTTCAATGGAAAGACTATTTAGAAAAATCTATTGATATTGTAAATAATACTATTAATAGTCAATTTAAAGAAGGTATTTCATTTAAGTTATTTAACCAAAAAACTGATGGAACATACGAACAAGAGTGTATTACATTACTTGATGGAAAACCTTACGATAACTTATCATTTGGAGAAAGAATTTTAACAGACTTTTTATTAGTTAAATATTTACAAAATAGATTTGAAGTTAAATTACCAATTTTTATTGATAATGCTAATGCTTTTACTGAAATTAACGAAAGTGAATATCAAGTTATTTCATTAATTACAAGTATTAATCAAGAACCTAATTTTAAAGGTATTAAATTATCTGAATATTACGAAAAGAAAGGAGAATAAATATGGAGAGAGATTATTATAGTGATGATTTTGATATGAATGGTGATTTATTAGATGATGTGCTTATTGATGACTTTGGTTTATCACCTAAATACACTACATATTGGACTTTAAGAAAAATTATATATTTTGCAATAGAAAAAGAATTAATAATTAATTATGATAATGTATGTTTATTATACACAGAAGAAAATAATATTGACTATGATTTTTTAATTCAATCAATTAATAGACTATTTACTTCAAGCACAAAACGATTAATAAAAAAAGGTGTATCACATAATACATTCTGTATGATTATTGACAGATACAAAGCAAGAAAGGAAAAGAAAAATGGAAAGAGAACTACAAATTAAAGAAACTTATAAAAGAATTTTTAGAGAAAGATTAGAAAACGGAGAAACATTATTAAAAAAACAATTAGTAAAACAATACGGAATCCACGAAAGACAAATTAGATTATATATTAGTGAATTAGCAAGTGAATTACCTATAATCTCATTATCACATAAAAGAGGCTATAGACTAGCAACTGAAGAAGATGAAATTGAAATTAAAAAAGCAATTAAAGAATTAACTCATAGACAAGAAAAATTAGAGTTAAGAAAAAGACCATTAAGAGAAAAGTTAACAAGCATTTTAGGAGGTAATGAATAATGCAAAACAATCAAATTCAAGTTCAAAAAAATCAACAAGTAATGGCTACACAATTAAGTGAACCACAACAACTAATGGTAAGTATCGCACAAAGCTATTGCGAAATATTCCCTACTTACGATGTTAATAATTCTAAAAGATTAGCTTTACAATTTGCTAATAAATTAGTTAATACTTATTCCAAAACAAAACAACCTGCTTTACAAGTTTGCACAAAAGAAAGTATTCAACAAGCATTTTTTGAAGTATTAGACAAGAACATTGACTTATCAAAATCACAAGGTGCATTAATTGTCCGTGGTAATCAATTATGTTTAAATATGGAATATTTTGGAAATGTTAAAAACGCTAAAGAATCTATTCCTAATTTAGTTGATATTAGAGGAACTATTATTTATAAAGGTGATGAAATTCAAGTTAGTGTAAACAATGGATTATATAAAATAGAAGGTCATAAAACAAACTTTTCAAATATGAAAGATGAAAATATTATTGGTGCTTATTCTATTGCAATTTATCGTGATGAAAATGGTAAAGAATATCAAGGTGAAGTAGAGATTATGAACGCACAAGAGTTAAAAAATTCTTGGTTACAATCTTCTCAAGGAACAGCTGTTCACTCAAAATTTGGACACGAAATGGCTAGAAAGACAGTTGAAAGTCGTAATGCAAAACACTTATTAAACAAATTATCATCTTCAAAATTCTCATTTAATACAGATGATGTTGAAGAATCTGAACAAATTAACAATGAAAATGTAATTGATATAGCAAGTGTAATTGAAAATCAAGAGGAAAAAATCGTTGAGAAACCAATTATAGTAGAACAAAAAGAAGAAACAGTTGTTGAAGTAATTGAACCACAACAACCTAATCCATTTGAAGGATTTAATACATTTGGACAAGTTGTAGAAGAACCTAAACCACAACAATCACAACCAAATATTCAAGATTTAAACTCATTAGGTGATATTTTTAACAATAATTCAATGAATTTACCAAACGATAATTTCCACAAAAAACCTAGTTATTCTGAGCCTATTTCTGAAAATACTGATGACAAATTAAACGTATCGTATGCAGATTGGATTAACATTTATAAACCTACTGGGCAATGGAAACAAGGAAAATACGATAACGCAACTAAAATGATTACAATTACAAGAATTAGCTAATGAGTATTAAAGTATTAGGGGTTGTAGTTAGTCCAACAATCAAAGGACTTGAATGGGAAAATAAAGCAACATTTGATTTACCTATAGGATATTGTAAATATATGGGTTTAAAACCCAAAGACAAAGTATATATCATAATCCGTAAAAAAGATGATGGACTAATTACTATTTTTATAAATTCAAAAAAAGATACTAAGTTTGGAACGATAGGAATTATGAGAGAAAATTGTCGTTTAGATATTAAAAATTATTTTTTAGGTTTAACTTCTAAAGATTTTTTTGAAGCAAGCCTGGTTAAATATGACAATAAGACATTATCAATAAGATTACAACAAATTAAACAATTACCAAGATATATGGAGGATAAAAAGAAATGATTGAAAAGTTATTTGTCGATAAAATTATATGTGATGAATGTAATTCTAATGCAGATTATACAATTCACACATCGTTTGATATTTTAAATTTATGTGAAGATTGTGCTATTGATTACGTTATGGATAATTACATTTTTGAAAAATCAAAAGTAGTAGAAATGAATGAATTATGCCCTAAATGTGGTGGTGGAAATAGAATACATTATGTATTTAACGAAGATTATAAAGAAGAAAACGAAATTGAATATAATGAAGTATGTCAAGATTGTGCTTGTAAATATGGAAAAAAAGAAGTAAAAAATTTCGCAACAAGAATATAATAGTTGACAAATGTAAACTATTGTGGTATAATTAAGGTGAATTATGGCAAAATATGATGATACAGAGTTTTTTTGGTTAAAATTAAAAGAAGATTTTTTTGATGAACAAACAATACGATATATAGAAAACATAAAACCTAATGGTAGAGATTATGCTTATTTCTATTTAAAGTTATGCGTTAAATCATTAAAAAACAACGGATTACTAATTCAAAAAGTAGGAAATAAATTAATACCTTATGATGACATAACACTATCTGAATATACTTTTACACCTATTGATACAGTAAGAATAGCTGTTCCCATTTTCATAGAATTAGGATTAATGGAAAAACTTGATAATGGTGCGTTATATATGTGTGAGGTTGAAAACTTAATAGGTAAACAAAGTAAAGGTGCATTTAAAAAACAACAACAAAGATTAAAAAGTTCACAAACGAATATTTCCTATTCAGAACAAGGGGTGGACAAATGTCCTCCTAAGTGTCCACCAGAGTTAGAGCTAGAGTTAGAGTTAGAGTTAGATGTGTGTGTATGTCAACGTGGCAAAAAATTCAAAGACGAAACTTGCAAAGATTGTTGGTATTATCGCAAACAATGTAAACTACCTTTCTACAATCAACCAAGAATTGATAAGCAAGTAGTAGAAATTGAAACTGAAGATGTAAAAAGCCTAGAAACATTCTTCAACAAAAAATAGCCGTATTTTGAAAGAAGTGTAGGGGGTAGCAATAATTAATCAAGTTAGATTAGAAAATTTAAAATTTAAAAGATTTTGGGGTTTAAAATTAATTTTTGGAGGAAAAATGGAATTAACAAAAAGCACAATCTTCATTTTAGTGTTTTGTTTATGGTTAGCAATTCTTTACATTATCTACTTAAAAAATAGACTTGAAAGAAAAGAACGATTTATAAATAAGATGATTGAAGATTTATTATTTCAAACATTTAAAAATGATTATTACGACAATAAATATGATAACGAGTTTGACAAAAACAATAAAATAGAATTGGAGGAGATACTGAATGGAATTAAAATCACAGAGTTCAAAACTATTAACAAAAAAACAAAAGAATGATGTTTTTAAAAGATTAATTGACAAAGACCTTTCAATAACTGAATTATCTCATAGAATGAAATATTCAAGAAATTACATTTATCAAGTGTTGAATGGTAAGAAAAATTACACAAAAGAATTTGATGAAAAATTAAATAAAGCGTTAGGAGAAAATTATGAGCAATAACGATTTTTTTGAAACTTGTAAAAGGCTTGTTGCAAATTATTACGGTAGAGAAATTGATGAAGATGACATTTATGTAGTATGGTGTTGTAAGATTTTACAAAACAATAAAGCATTATTAAGCACAAATTTAAAGGATAGTATGTATTTTGAAATCACATATAATGGTGATAAAGATGAATTTTATTTTGACGCATATATCAAAAAAGCAAATATTATTTTTAAAGAGGTAAAATAATGGAAACAAAATTAATTACAAAAAAACAAGCAAACTTAATTAAAATTTACGTTAGAAAAATGGTTAAATTTGTAAATTGTGATACTGAAAAAGAATCAGACCTTGCATTAGATGAAGCATTACATTATAGAAGAAGATTACAAGATTTTTTAGACAATGCAGAAATTACACTAATTAGAGATTTATCTTATGCAAAAGGAAATCAATGTTCATCACAATTAACTTATGAAAATATTTTTAAAATTTTAGAAATCATTTTTAGTATTAAAGTTGAAGAAAAACTAGTATGAAAAAAATAAAAGATTTGACTTTAAAAGAAATAATAGAAACTTGTCAAAAAAACACAGAAAAAAGACCTTGTTGTTTAAATTGCCCTTTTAGTTTCAATTTATGCCAAGAATATCCTAATTTAATTTGTATATTAGTTGATGAAATGAATAAAGAGTTATTAGAAAAAGAGGTAAATTATGAAAAATAAAATATTAAAAATGAAAAATTTTCCAACAATATTAGGATTAGCATTTACAGTTATTGTAGTTGTAATTATGTTTGGTGCATTTTTAAGAACTACCGAAGAAACATTTTATTTAAAAGAAGTTAAAATGGAACATACTTATAACACAAATGTTAAATATTTTCTAGTATCTTATGAAGACAAAATGTATCAAGTTAGTAAACAAGATTATGAAAGATTTAGAAGACATACTGGAGTTAAGATTTTTGCAATAAGACGTGGATTTGAGTCAAAATGGGAAGTAATGATTGAAGAAGAATATTATGCAACACATAAAAAGTCAGCTGTAATGGTTTGGACTAAATATTCACCAACAAAAAATTATTCATACGATTAAGGGAAGGCTAAATAATGAAATTAGAAAATTTAAAACCAGGAATGTGTGTAGATTTAAGAGTAGGAACGTTTTGTATAGTAGTAAAAGACAATTATAATTACAACAACTTACTTGTTAATTTAAAAACTGGTAAAGAAATATTTTTATTGAAACACTTTGATGATAATATGAGATGTAGAAGATATGAAAAGTCAAAAGAAAACAAATTATATGATATTGTTAGAGTGTATTCAGATTTTACAAAATTAAAAATGTATTGGGAAAGAGAAGTTAAAAATGACAATTAAATGTTTAGCAACTGGTTCAAAAGGAAACTGCTATATATTAACTTCAAAATTTGGCAAGAAATTAATAGTAGATGTAGGAATCAAATGGGAAACAATTTTATACAATATTGATAATATGAATGATGTAGAAGGAGTAATTATATCACATCATCATTCAGACCACAATTATAAAATGGGTAAATTAAGAGTTAGTGATTGCTTAGAAAATTCATTAATACCAACTTATTATCCTGGAAATTGTGAAATAGGAAAATTATATGATTTAGGTGATTTCAAAGTAATTCCGTTAGAGTGTGTTCATAATGTTGAATGTTATGGGTATTTGATAATGGTAGATAATAAAAAAATATTGTTTGCAACCGATACACAAATAATACCAAACATAAATATCATATGTGATTATTATATGGTAGAAGTTAATTATGATTTAGATATGTTAGAAGAAACAATGCAAAAGATGATGACCGATTCACAAGAAGAAATACCACTACATATAGGAAACGTATATCAAAACCATAGTGGATTACAAACAGTAGAAGATTATTTTGAATATCATTTAAAAGACAAAAAGGTTAAAGGAATATTTACAATACACGCAAGTATGTCTGGGTTTTTAAATCCAATTAAAGTGTATGAAAAATTAAGTAAATATAGTGATAGCATAGTAGTTATGGAAGGAGGACTAGAGATAGAATGTTAAAGTTAGAAAAAGGCTATAAGTTATCAATTAATAAAGCAGAAAAAGATGTTACAAAACAAGGTGTTGAATATTTAAAAGTAAGTGGAAAGGTATATACAAAATTAGTTCCATTTGCTTCAGAAAAAACACTTTTAGCACCTAACTATTTTGGTAAAGTATTAATTTTTGGAGATGAAGAATATTTAGAAGAAGTTCAAAAAAGAGTATGGGCATTAGACAATCAAGAAGTGAAAGAAAATTCAGTTGCAATTAAACTAGATGAAGCATATATTTATAATGTTTATATGAGAGAACAAAGAAGATTAATTAGTATGTTAGTTGTAGCACAAAGTGATTTCGTTAAAAATAAATTTAAAAACAAATATAGTGAAACACCACTTATTGCAAACTATTATTTATCACCTTATGTTAAAAATGATAAAACAAAAGAAGAAACAACTATTAAAATACTTTTACCAGAAACAACAGATAAACCAAAAGGTAAAAGAGGACGTCCTAAAAAAGTTAAAGTTGAAAAAGAAGTAGTTGTAGAAACACCTAGTATGGTAGAAGCTGTTGAAAAGACATTAGAAGAACCAACGAAATCAGATTTTCTTTCAGATTTTCTAAATTCTATTGGTAAGTAATGATATTAGTTGATACAAGAGAACAAGCAAATCAATTTGTATTAAAATATTTTCAAGAGAACTTGATACCATATAGAGAACAAAAATTAGATGAAGGAGATTATGCTTTAGAAGGACAAGATGATATTGTCATAGAAAGAAAACAAGATTTATTAGAGTTAGCTGGAAACATTTGTAGTAAAGACCATCAAAGATTTAAAAGAGAACTATTGCGTGCAAAAGAAAAAGGTAAAAAGATATGGATAGTAATAGGTTCAAAGACGTTTAGAAAAGTAGAAGATGTTAAGAGATGGAAAAGTAAATATTCACAAGTTAAAGGCGAAACTTTAATGAAAGCAATGAAAACAATGGAAGAAAGATATGGAGTAAGTTATATACTTGATAAAGAAGAAAACATAGGATTTCATATTTATAATTTACTTACATACAAGAAAGAAGGTAAAATGAGAGTAGAAGGAAGTTATTTATATCTTGATGGTGAGTTAAAATGTAAAAAAATAACTGGAACTAAATTCCCTGTTTTGCTTGGTAAAAACAGATATAAGAAAAAAGGTGAACAAGCACTAGAATTGTTAGGTGTAATTCCAGGAGAAGACGCAGATGATTTTTTCCAAAAAAGAGGAGATGAAGCGGAAAAAATTACAAAGATGGTTTTAGAATCAAAAGGTTGGGAATGCATTACTTGGGACAAAGAGGCTATAGATTATGATAATTTTCCATTTTGGAAAAGATTTGGTGGAATGATTGATATAGCTGTAACAAAGCCTTATAGATTAGTAGTTGAAGTAAAAGGAAAAAACATAAAAAAATATCATCAAATAAGACAATATGGAAATATAGCAGAAGAAAAACAAGGTGAATTATATGCCTATATGTCTGAATGTGATTTATTAATGGTGTGGGTATTTTTCAATGATGAAACTGAACAATGTATAAGAGAAGGAAAACCTTATGATATTAATGGATTTAATGCAAAAGGAGAAAGAAACGTAAGTATTTATACAAAATACAATACAATAAATAGAGATTTACTTAAAAGGGAAATGCAAGAAGCTGAAGAATATATGGAAACAATTATGAGAGATAGAAGAATTTGGCTTTACGATTTAAATGAAGAAATTTTAAATAAAATTGGGTTAACAATTGGTGAACATAAACCATTACCATTTTAGAAAGGAGAGATTATTATTAATCAAGTAAATTTAATAGGTCGTATCTCACAAGATATTGACTTTAAACAAGTAAATGGAAAAAACGGAATGTTTGAAGTAGCAAGATTTAATATTGCTGTAAAAAGAAATGCAAATGAAGCAGACTTCTTTGTATGTGAAGCATATAATAAATTAGCAAGTAATCTAGCAACATATTGTCAAAAAGGTTCACAAATAGCATTAACTGGAGAATTAAGAAACGATAGTTATGTTGATAAAGACAATAATAAAAGAACAATTACAAAAATTGAAGTAAGAAATGTAGAATTTTTAAGTAAATCAGAAAACAGAAATCAAGAAGTTCAACCACAACAAAATGTATATCCACAACAACCAGCATATCAACCACAATATCAACCACAACAAAATCAATATAATCCAACTTATACACAACCAGTTCAAAATCCACAAACAACTTATGTTCCAAATCAACAACCAACAACACCATCATTAGAAGATTTAAATTCAACATTTAACATTCCATACGGAAAATTACCATTCTAAAAACTGATTTGATATATGGGGGTCAGTATAATTTATCACTTTTTGTTGGAAAATAAAAAAATAGGCTAAATAAAAGCCTCAAAATTAAAAAAAGGAGAAAACTATGATTGTAAAAGATGAAAAAGGAAAAGAATACGTATTAAAGTGTAAAGTGTGTGGTGTTAGCAACAAACCACTAATTGGTGGAGATTACAAAAATCTATATTGCGAAAGATGTCATCAAGAATTAATTGAAAAAAGAAAAGCTAAAATCACAGACAAAGTTGTTTTAAAAGATAAACCAGTTGAAAAGAAAACAAGAAAAAAAGGAGAATAATAAAATGGAAGAAGTAAAAACATTAAATATTATTAATTTAACTGAAGAAGAAGCAGAATTATATTTAGATAAAAAAGCACAAATTTTTGAATTTGCAGAACAAGCAAAAGCAAAATTAGAACAATGTATTGAATGGAGAAAACTACAAGAAGACCAAATGAAGTTTTTTGAATTCATTATTAACAAAGCACAATTTGATGATACTTATAATTTATATCTTAAAAAAGTGCAAAAAGGATATGAAGAAGTTAAACAAAGATTTGAAGAATCATTTGAAACTATTGAACAATTAGAAAAGATTGTAGAAGATTATAATGAAGTTATTGAAAAATACTTTACAGAAGAAATTGTAGAAGATGGTGCAAAAGTTCACCCAACAACAATTGAATATTTAAAAATTGCAAACAAAATTATTATTTTAAGATAGTATGAAAAATAGAAATTCATTTATATCAGTAATGCCATATGTTTTACTAATCATAGTATCTGTATTATTAACTGGTATTAGCGAATTAGCAACAGCACATTTTGATTTCACTTATTTATTAACAGCAGATTATTGGGCAAATATGATACTAACAAACTTATCAGCTTTCTTAATGGCTTTAGCAACAACATTAATGGTGGCAGATTATATTTCTAATAAAAGAACTGAAGGTCTAGGAAAAGAAGCAATGGAACTAGAAGAAGCAGTAAGATTAGGAAGTGCGAATATAGAAAATGATGTTGACTTAATGATTGTTGAAGAAAATTTAAGAAGAAAAAAAGAAGCTTGGATTCATAAAATCAAAAGTAAAATGATTAAGGTTGAAGAAAAGTTTGATAGCAAGGATAGTATCATATTTCTTAAATACATACAATTAGAAGATAAAAAGTTATTTGACTTTAAAAGAGCTACTAGAAGAGTAAAGAAAAAAATCAAATTAGAAAATCAGATAAGTGAAGAATTTATAGACAAGAAGATTGCATACATAAATGTTAAGTATGATAAATTGACTAGAAGAATGATTGAAAATGGTCAAATGGGTAATAAAGAAGAAAACACAAAATTAGCAAGTAGTGGAATTGTATTGATTAAAGGTATCTTACCTAAATTCTTATATAGCACTTCTATAACAATTTTAGTATTATCTTTCAGATATGAATTAGCAGAATTAAATATTTTGACATTAGTTCCTTTATTTGCAAAATTGATAACACTAATATTAAATGCTAACTTTGGTAAAAACTTTGCACCAACATACTATAACGATACAACAATATTCAACTTAAAACTTCGTAAAGAATGGATAACTAAATACTTTGATTGGAAGAAAAATAAAAAAGAGACCTCAAAATAGGGGTCTCCTTTTTTTATGTGTAGTATTATTTTTTAACAGCTTCATTATATGCGTCAATAATTTCTTGTTTACGTTCATCTTTTTGTTCTTGTTTAATAAGTTCAACGTAATCTTCTTTAAAACAATTACCAACACTAATAGATATACCACAAAAAGCAATGATAAATTCTAAATTGCTAATTTGTTCTCTTGAAATTTCTAGGAATAAAACTAAAATGAAACATATAATAACATTTTTAGTTACATTAATAATCTTTCTAGTTTGTGAATTTTTAATTTTCTTAACCATTTCATTGATGTTAGCATAGAATTTAACACCTAAAATGATAACAATAATTAAAGCAACACCAGATAATTTAATTCCTGTTTCACTTTTAACAAACAAGTCGTATTTAATAGATACGAAAATAATAGGTAAGATATAGGAAAATAATAATTCTAATAACTTAATCTTAATTTTTTGTTTCATCATTATTGATTAAACTTTCAACATTTTTTAAGTAAGGATTAGTTTCTTCTTTATTTTCGCTTTGTAATTTTACATTTTCTTCAACTTGTTTTTGAATTTTATCAACTACAACTTCTACTGTTTCTGTTACTTTCTTAACTTCTTTAGTTGCAGAATTAAAAACATCTAATGCTTGTTGCTTTGCGTCTGCAGGAATTTTAGAATTATTTAAGATAATTAATAATAAGCCAGTAACTTTAGATAATTGTTCAGAAACAACTTCTTGATTAGATTTAATATCATCAATTTCTTTTTTAGTTTCCTTTTGTTCTTTAGACATTTGAATTTTTTCACTTTGTGCAATAATCAAATCAGATGTGCTTTTCTTGATATTTTTAATTGAAATAACAATAGTTGTAATTAAAGTACCTAAAGTACCAATATCAATAATTTCACCAAATCCACTTGATTGTAACCAATCTAAAACAGTTTGAATAGTTTGTAAAAATCCTTCCATTAAATAATACCTCCATCTTTAATCGCTTCATATAAATTTTTATTAATTTCAGTCTGTGTTTCTAAATGACCTACTAATTTATTTTCTAAATCTAAAATCTTTTGTTCTAATTCTTTTACTTTTGTATCAGTATAAACAATTCCGTTTTCGTGAATATACTCCATTACTTCACCTAAAGTTTTTGTTTCTCCATCTAAAGACACTTTATATTCAAGTAGTTGTATAAGCTTTTTTGTTCCACGATTATTAATAACTTCAACTGAATTATAAGAATCGCCTACTGTTTTTGGTTTGTATTTTGCCAATTTCATAAAGTTCTCTCCTTTTCATTTTATTCTACACGCATAGTATAACACAACTTAAAAATAAATGCAAGAAAAAAAGGTATTTATTTTTCAAAATACCCTTTTTATTGTTATTTGACTTGCCAAACTATATCTACAATCTCGTTTCTACAATCCCACAAGTCATATAATACAGAATCTATACAACAAGTAAGGTGAGAATCAACTCTAATTATATAAGTTCCATAAGGATTATATTTAATAAATTCTTCAATAGTCATTCCTTGAAAACTTTCTATACGTTCTAAATTATATACACTATCAAGTAAATGCTTATAACAACATACACATAATTCTTCACATTCAAAAAGTTCAGCAATTAATTCAAGTTTTCTTTCTATAACACAATAATCTTCATTAACTCCCAAAGATATTGCCCTACAAACACAATCTTGTAATCTTAATCCCATTGGCTGTAGGTTAAGAAACTTATATTTCATTTATTCTTTTTCACCCATTACGATTTCATACATATAGATACAAACTTTTTCTGAAGGTGATACAGCAATATCATCGTCCATTAAGAAGTCTTTAGCCATACGAACATAGATAGTAGGTTCTACACCAATGTTTTTATAATCACTAACAAGCATTAAATAAACAGCATAGAATTCATCTTCAGTGAATTTGTCAAATTTAACACCCATAGATTTTGCGTGTTGAGCAACTTGTTCTTTAGAAATTTTAAATTTAGTTTCTTTAGATTTTAATTTTTCAATCCATTTATGAAGGTCTTTTTCATATTGTTCTTTACCTTCTTTAGCATAGTCATTATAATCCATACGATAATCACGATAATCTCCACCTCTGTAATCACTACCACGATAATCGCTACCATAGTAAGGTCTTGCAGAAATTTCTTCAATACCTCTCATCTCATATTCCATAGGTCTATGATGTTCTCCATATTGTTTATAAGGATAATGCCCATCGCTTGACTTTCCGTAGCCATAAGATGACATATCATATCTACTATCACGTTCTGAACCATAATGTTTAGGATAATCTGTGTAATCTCTCCCACCACGATAGTCCATTCTTGAATCTACATAACCACCTTGTGAACCATATGGATTTTTATAATCTCCACGATAATCTCTTTCACGGCTTTCCATATCACGATAATCATAAGGCATACGTTTACTTTCTTCACGCATTCTTTGTCTTTGCATTCTTCGTTCTAAATATCTATTCATACTATGCTCCTCCTCCAGTTGTTGTTGGTGTAAATGGTAATGTTTCTAAATTATCTGGACAACAAGGATTTGTTTTTCCTAACATTCTAAATGCTCCACCTACTGTATCAGTAATTACACAAGTAGAGTATTTTGTTCTTGTTTTAATCTCACAAGCACTAATATTTGAGCAATTGCTACGTTGTAATGGGAATCTAGATTGTCCCACAATAATATTAACTAAAGCATTAATAGGTGTAGAACCTGGAATTGCTTGTGCAACAATAATACATACTTTTCTACATCTTGCATATTCTGCTTCTGGAATAGTTATATCTAATGTATTTGTTGTAGGGTTATACAAAACAGATTCACTGAATATTAAATTTTTGCAAATGCGACATACATTTTTGCAACTCATATTGTTTTTCTCCTTTATTTTAAAATTAAAAAAAGAGCATAGGTTGATTTACCTACACTCTAAAAAAATTATAAATCAACCGAATCACACGGGAATATATTAATTAAAATGACCCACAACCACAGCAACCACTTCCACCGAAGTTAGCTTGTGTATAACCTGCAGGGTAAGTTAAACCTGTATTTGGGTTACAAGTGATGTAAGCTGGTCTAGGACAAGGTGATAATTTATCTAAAATAGTATCTGTAATATAACGAGATTGAGCATTGTTAGATAATTGAGCTTCAGCAGTAGCAAGTTTTCTGTTTAATGTATCAATCTTATCAGAAGTATACATATCAACTAAACGTTGGTTACCAGCTGTAATAGCACCGATAATATCGCAAGTTTGTTTTTCATTTAAGTAACGATTTTCAAGAATCATATTCTTTGTAGCACAGCAACAGTCTGCTAATTCACGAGATAAACCGTTTGCTAATTGTGAAGATTGGTATCCAAGTGTGCAAATAGAATTGTCAACACCGTGGAAACCACTTAATAATTGAGTGTTAATACCAGCAAATCCTTGATTAATCCAGTTTTGCATTTGTGATTGACCTAATTTGATGTCGTTTAAAGAACCTAAAACAGCAGAGTTATTAAATCCACTAGCAACATCATTAGTAGTAGCAACTTTACCTAGTTCATAACCAAGAACTTCGCTTCCACCAAAACCACGACCACCGAATCCACCACCGAATCCGAATCCACCGTTTCCACCCCAACCGAATAGAGCAGCTAAAAGAATGATTGCCCACCAATCTCCATTACCACCCCAACCGTTGTTGTAACCTTGACCTGTATTAATAACAGTAGGAATTTCACTTTCCATATAAGTTGGCATAATTTTTTCTCCTTTTAAATAAATAAATTTATATCATAACTTACATTAGTCGACATTTGTAAGTAGATACCGAAATTAGAATTTAATACCACGTTGATTCATAGCATTAATATAAGGTTGAATATTGATATTATTTTGTTTAGCATATTGCATAACGAATTGTTGAGGAGTTAATCCACTTTGTTGCATTTGATTAAGAAGTGCATTTACTTGTGGATTTCTATTTGCCATAGATTGCATAATTTGTTGAGGATTAGTCCCCATAGAAAGTAATTGAGTTAAAATAGTAGCAGGAGTATTATTTTGCATATTATTCATAACTATTCACCTTTACTTTCATTAGATTTATTTAGTAATTCAAAAATTTGATTGAATTTGTTTTCTACATTTTGTTGAAAGTTTGCTAAATCATTTTTCTTAACAAAATCACTATTAGTATCTTGTTCAACTAAGTTATAAACTTTTAAAGTCCATCTTCCTTGATTATCTGCACGTTTTTCAAAACACATTGAACTATTTTTATCTCTTAAGAAATAAGTGCAATTAGGATTAACAATAAATGTTTGTGCTTCTTCTACACCATTAACAAATGCAAAACCATAATTATTATTAAACATATTGTAATTATAATTATTAGGTCTAGTTTGTTGTGGAACACTTTGTTGTTGATAACTAGGTTGATAAGTTTGTTGTTGATACGGATTCATTCCATACCCTTGATTGTAGTAATTGTTGTAATTCATAAAAACCTCTCTTTTCTACAAATAAGAAAGTGTGCTATTAAGGAATTTTAAGGTTAGTGATTATTTAATATATATATACGATAAGATACAAAAAAAGAGGTCGCACACTTCCTATCTGCAACCTCATTATAATATAAAAAACCTTGTAATAGTTTGTAGTATTTAATAATTTTTACAAAAAATACTTGACAAATAAAAAAAGCACTAGGCTAATTTGTCTAGTGCTTGCTTCTTAAGTTGACTTATTCTATCTTCAGAATAATTTAACTGATTACCTATTTGCCAACGTTTTAAACCATCACAATAATATGATACTAGAATCTTAATTTCTAAATCATTTAAATCGTAAAGTTTACATTTTTCAATAAGTATATCTTTGTTCATACCTTTATATATCTTAAACTTCTTAACTTTCGTTAAGTCTAAATAATCACTAATAAAATACAATGCTTCAGTTGTTACATAACATAATATTATTATAACACCATATGAAGATTGCAACGGTGGTAATATTAAACATATAATCAAGAACATTATCAAAGTGTATAAAGTGCAATCTCTTAAAGTTTTTGCGTGAAATGTTTTAGTATATTTTCTTCTAAATATGAAAAATAGAATTGATATAATAAATACTTCTAATACTCTTTGAAATAATATACTTAATACTACAATTCCACTTATTTGTAAAACTGTATAAAGAAAATCTTTTTGTTTAATATTAAGCTTCAACTTCATCATTAATCTTTTTAAGCTTTGCTAAAAACTCTTTGTAGGCTTCTTCAATTTGTTCTTCTGAAATATTTTTTAATTCTGGTTTATGAACTAAATAAATATCATTAACAATATGTTTATCTTCATCACCTAAAAATGCAAACCATCTGTAACCCATATCATTTTTTCTCCTTTCTAAAAATTAAATCTATAAAGTAA
>JAZKYN010000028.1:0-6094 GCA_045612145.1 Bacilli bacterium | reverse complement strand
AAACAATTAATAATTATATTAATAATTTTAAATAAAAATAATATTAAATATTTTATTGACATAATCCGAAATCGGAGTTATAATATTTCATATTATATTAAAGGAGACATACAATGAGTTTAAACAAAAATAGAGCATTTGAAGTATTAAATAAAATAAGTTTTGAAAGAATTGCAGGAACTGATAAAGAATTAGAATGTGCAAATATTTTAAAAGAAGAAATTGAAAAATATGGTATTGATGTTGAAATTCAAGATTTTGAAATAGACATGCCTGAAGTACAAGAGGTTAAATTTCAAATTACAAAACCATTTGAACAAGAATTTACATGTATTGGTATTGGCAAAAGCGGAAATACATCAGATGAAGGACTTTGTGCACCACTTTGTTATGTAGAAAATGGAATGGATGCAAATCTTTTAGATGTAAAAGGCAAAATTGTTTTATTAACTGGTGGAGCACCAGATGTTAGAGAAAAACTTGTAAAAGCAGGAGCATTAGGATACATAGGCATACATGGTTCATTATATGACCCAGAAGAAATGGTTTCAGAAATAAGAACAAGAAATGCTTTCAAAAAACCAGATGATGAGTCTAATTTACCAGGAGTAGTACTTCATATCAAGGATGCACAAGAACTATTAAGACTTAATCCAGAAGAAGTAAAAATTGTATTAAAACAAGATGAAAAGAAAAAAGGCACAAGTAGAAATGTAGTCGCTACAATTAAAGGAACTAAATATCCTGATGAAATAATAACATTTAGTGCGCACTATGACTCAGTTATTTATTCATCAGGTGCTTGGGATAACGGAACAGGTTCAATAACTATTATGGAACTAATGCATTATTTTAATGAAAATAAACCAGATAGAACATTAAAATTCATTTGGTGTGGTAGTGAAGAAATAGGACTTCTTGGATCTAAAGCATTCTGTCAAAAATATGAAAAAGAATTAGATAAAATATTATTTAACGTAAATGTTGATATGACAGGTACATTACTAGGTTATGATATTGCAGTATGTACATGTGAAGACAGTGTATCTAAATTTATTAACTATTTAGGAAAAATTGAAGGTTTTGCTATTAATTCAAAAGTTGATGTTTATTCATCAGATTCAACAGCTTTTGCAGCAAACGGTGTACCAGCTGTAACTTTCGCAAGAATTGCTCCAAGAGGAGGTGCAGAAATTCATTCAAGAAGAGATGTAATAGATCACCTAGATCCTCAAAAATTTATTAATACTGTTGAATTTATGGCAAAATTCTCAGAGAAATTAATTAATGCAAAAGTATTCCCTGTTGATAGAGTTATTCCTAAAGAATTATCTGAAAAATTAGAACGTTTCAAAAAAATGATGGGTGAAAAGAAAAAGGAAGAAGCACCTAAAGAAAATAAAGAAGAAGCAAAAGATAAATAATTTTAAATCTCTAAAGTGTATTTTGCTTTAGAGATTTTTAAGGAGTATTATGGTTAATTTGTATAATTACTTAGATAAAAGAAAATCAATTAGAACTGTTGATAAAAACAATCATTTGACAGATGAAGATTTTATGAAGATTTATTTATATTTAAATCAATTAAAACCTTTATTTGATGAATATAAAATAAGAACAGAAATTGTTAAAAATGATGAAACAAATTCAAAGATAGGAGAATATAATTTATTAATTTATTCAACTAAACCTGAATCAAAAAATTCTAACTATCTATTAAATGTTGGATATATGTTTGAACAATTAGATTTATATTTATATTCAATTAATATTGGTTGTTGTTGGTTAGGATTACCTAAACCAAAAGGTGATTTAAAAGATAGTGAATATGTTATTATGTTAGGTCTTTCAAAAATAAAAGAAGAAGATTTAAGAAAAGATCTATCTGAATTCAAAAGAAAAAATATTAATGAAACATGGAGTGGTGTATTTAATAAAGATGTAATTGAAAAATCTTGTCTTGCACCAAGTGCCTGTAATTCTCAAAGTTGGAAGGTATTAGTTGAAAATAATGTTTTATATGTATATAGAGATAAAAATGTTAAAACAATAATACCAAGAGGTTTTAGAAGATTCTTTAATTCAATAGATTTAGGTATTTATCTTTGTTTTTTAGAAGTTGCTTTATTAAAAAATAACTACAAATTTAATAGAACAATAATAAATGATGAATTTGATAAGAATGATTTAATATTAATTGCAAGGTATGAAGTTTATGAATAAAATTATAAAAGATATCGAAAATTATATTCCATATAATGAACAAGAAGCACAAGATAAAAAAGTAATATTAGAACTATTAAAATCCAATAAAAATCTTTTAGATAGAAATACAATTGAATATCATCTAACTGCATCAAGCTGGATTGTAAATAAAGAATTTAATAAAGTGTTAATGGTATATCATAATATATATGACTCTTGGTCTTGGACAGGTGGACATACTGACAATGATAATGATTTGTTAAATGTTGCATTAAAAGAAGCAAAAGAAGAAACCGGTATAAAAGATATAAAACCTTTATCAAAAGATATTTTTTCACTTGAAATATTATGTGTAGACGGACATATAAAAAAAGGAAAATATGTAAATTCTCATTTGCATCTTAATGTTACATATTTATTATGTGGAAGTGAAGATGATCAATTATTAATTAAAGAAGATGAAAACAGTAATGTAAAATGGTTTAATATTGATGAAGCAATACAAGCTTCCAATGAAAAATGGTTTAGAGAAAACATTTATTCGAAATTAAATAAAAAATTTAAAGAACAATTTTTGGTGAATAAATGAAAAAAGAATATTTAATAGAGAATAACTATATATATAATGAATATGATTCAAGTAAAGAAATGTATGAAGATTTTGATAATTACATTAAGGATGGATATAAAATAACTGATACATTTAATCTCGCAATAGAACTAGAAAAAGAGGGTAAAAAAGCATTATTATGTTTTCATAAGAATATAAATATATCAGGTGATATAAAAGAACAAATAAAGAGTCTATACAAAGAATATGAAATAGTTAAACCAGATTATAGTCACACATTTTTAAATACAATTGCAACAATTAAAAGAAACTTTGGATATAATTGTGAGTATAAAGAAAATAACGACTTCTTAGATAAAAAATATAATCATATAATTATATTGGTTTTAGATGGCATGGGAGTAAATATATTGAATGATGTATTCCCAAAGGACTCATTTATAAAAGAACATTATGCGTTTGCAAATCATTCAATATTTCCATCAACTACAGCTGCCGCAACCACTTCAATAAAAACAGGTAAATCACCTATTGTTACTGGATGGACAGGTTGGGAAAACTATATAAGAGAAATTGATAAAGATATTGTGTTGTTTACAGGATGTGAATATGGAACATCTAATAAAACAAATATTAGTTATTATGAAATTAATCCAATAAAAATGTTTTATGAAGATATGAATGTAGATGGATTTTGTATAGAACCAAATTTTAATATTAATCATAAAATTGAAGATGTGTTAAATGAAAGTTTAGAAAAAATAAAAAGCTCAAAAGAATCAATTCAATATGTATATTATACAGAACCTGATACAATGATGCATATTCATGGTACTAATACTAGACAAACAAGAAGAGTTTGTAAAGGAATAGATAAAAAGATAAAAAAATATGTATCAAATTTACCAAATGATACTATGGTTATTATAACTGCTGATCACGGTCATACAGATGTATTACCACTTGAAATATATGCATGTAAAACATTGTATGATCTACTTGAAAGAATGCCTTCAAATGATTCAAGATGTTTAACTTTTAAAGTAAAAGAAAATAAGCACATTGAATTTGAAGAACTATTTAATAAATTATTTAACGGAATATATAAATTATATAAAACAAAAAATGCAATAAAAGAAGGATTCTTTGGAAAAGAAGATGATTTAAGAAATGAAAGAGTAAATGATTTCTTAGGTGATTATGTAGCAATTGCTATTAATAAGTACTATTTTGTATATAAAGAAAATCCAACACATTTCTTTAAGAGTCATCATGCTGGTATTACAAAAGACGAAATGTTAGTACCAGTTTGTATAATAAAAAAATAAGAATAAAAATAAAGAAAAGATAAATAATAAAAATGATAAAAAAATAATCAAATTGCTTGAATATTAAAAAATAATAATGTATAATATTATTAAATAGTAATGATTACTATTTAAGGAGAAATATGAGATATTCAAAACAAAGAGATTTAGTTTATGAAATCGTAAAAAATAGTCATGATCATCCTACAGCTGATACAATTTATTTGAAAGCTAGAGAAGAAATGCCTAATATTAGTTTAGGAACGGTTTATAGAAATTTAACTGAACTCGTTGAATCTAATCAAATATTAAGAGTAATTGTTCCTGGTGATAGTGACCATTTCGATCATACATTAATTAATCATTCACATTTCTTATGTAAAGAATGTAAATGTGTAACTGATTTAAATAAAGTTGATGTAGATGATTTGATAACTACTATTGAAAAAAACAACAAAGTAAAAATTTTGTCAAACCAAATCAGTTTCATTGGCATCTGTCCAAAATGTCAAAATTAAAGAAAATTCAAAGGAGAAAATTAAAATGGAATTAAAAGGAAGTAGAACAGAACAAAATTTAATGACTGCATTTGCAGGAGAATCACAAGCTAGAAATAAATATAGTTATTTCGCATCTCAAGCAAGAAAAGAAGGATATGAACAAATTGCTGCAATTTTCGAAGAAACTGCAAACAACGAAAAAGAACATGCTAAATTATGGTTCAAATTATTAGGTGGTATTGGTAATACTCATGAAAACTTAATCGCTGCTGCTGAAGGTGAAAACTACGAATGGACTGATATGTATGCTGAATTCGCAAAAGTTGCATACGAAGAAGGTTTCACTAACATTGCAAAACAATTTGAAGGTGTTGCAAAAATTGAAAAAGAACACGAAGAAAGATATCGTAAACTTGCTGAAAATGTAGAAACTGCACAAGTATTCGCAAAAGCTGGTATCACTGTATGGGTATGCCGTAACTGCGGTCATGTTCATGTAGAAGCTACTGCTCCAAAAGTATGCCCAGTTTGCTTCCACTCTCAAGCATATTTCGAAGTTAAAGCTAACAATTTCTAGAATTTAAAATAATAGACATATTTTAAAGAATAAATTTCCTCTTTAAACATATAAAGACACTTATACAATGTATAAGTGTCTTTATTTTATGTATATATAATTTCTTGTAAAAAACTAAAAAATAGTGTATAATATATAAAGAAAGGAAGATACAATTATGATTTTACTTTTTGATATTGGAAACACAAATATTGTTATGGGGATTTGCGAAAATAAAAAAATCGTTAGAACATATAGATATGTAACAGACGCTTCTTTAACAAATGATGATTATTTTCAAAAAATCGATATTTCAATAAAAAATTACAAACAAAATTATATAGTTGAGGGAGCAATCATATCTTGTGTTGTTTCACAACTTGATAAAGTATTTGCTTCAATGATTGATAAATACTTTAATATAAAAGCAAAAATCGTAGGGCCTGGTCTAAAAAGCGGTTTAAAAATAAAATTAGAAAATCCAAAAGAACTAGGAGCAGATTTATTATGCGATGCTATAGGAGCATATGAAAAATTTAAAGAAACATGTATTATTGTTGATATGGGTACAGCGACAAAATTAATTGTTGTAAACGATAAAAAAGAATTTTTAGGTGGATCTATTTGTGCTGGTATAAAAGGAAGCCTAAAAAGTCTAATAAATTCAACATCAAAATTATCAACTCCAACAATTGAAGTACCTGAAAAAGTTGTATGTAACGAAACACTTGCTTGTATTCAAAGTGGAATTGTTTTTGGACATATCGCAATGATTGAAGGGTTAGTCTTAAAAATTAAAAAAGAATTAAATAATGAAAATATCAAAGTATTATTAACAGGTGGAAACTCTATTATCATAAAAGATCATTTAAATATTGATTTCATTTATGATGAAAATTTATTGTTAGAAGGTTTACTTGATATTTATACTAAAAATGAATAATTATTTTAAAAA
>JAZKYN010000027.1:0-1843 GCA_045612145.1 Bacilli bacterium | reverse complement strand
GTTGGCATAATACACTTCAAATTATCTACTACTTTTTCGATTTTTGTTTGATAGAATACGAACAAATAATGCTCGAAAAGTAGGTGAATTATCTACTACTTTTAATAAAAACAAGTATTATCTATCTTCAAAATAATTATTTAAAAACCAAAATGAGTTTATCAACTCAGAGTTGATAAACTCCCTAACAAAGGACATACTTCCTAAAAAGAGTATGGTTTCCAGGATGTTAAATCACTTCATTATCCCTTAAAAAATCAATTAAATTCAAATGAATTATTCCATCATGAGACATATCCACATCATCCATGGTTATTACGTATTTTGGATAATTATCTTGAATACTCTTTAATGGTTTAAATTCTCTTTCAACAGTTTCTTCACTTGCCAATAAATAAGAAACTTGAATGTAAATGAGTTTGTTTTGTTTTTTGCATACAAAATCCACTTCCAGGCTATCAACTTTGCCGATGGTGATTTCATATCCTCTTCTTAAAAGTTCCAAATAAACAATATTTTCGATTACACGAGTGATATCCCGTTGATTGTTTCCTATTATTGCCTGTCTAAAACCCAAATCACATAGATAATATTTTTCATCATATTTTAATATTCTTTTACCCTGTAAATCTTCGCGCTTTACCTGATAAATCAGGCATGCATTTTCAAAGAATTTCAGATAATTGTAAATTGTATTTACAGATAAGTTTACCATATCCTGCTTTAGTCTTTTATGAATTTTATTTGCGGAAAATGGCTGGCTAATGTTATACATTACAAATCTCATAATCCTTTCCAACAAGTCGACATTTTTAACATTATTTCTTTGAATTATATCTTTAAGGACAATAGAATTGTATAAATCCATTAGAATTAATCTTTTATCATCGCCACTATAGTCAAATGTGGAAGGCATGCCTCCATCTTCCAAATATCTGTAAAAATGAGTTTTAAAATCAGAGCTAATTTCATAGTAATCAAGATATTCCCTAAAAGAAAATGAATATATGTTTAATTCGACATAACGGCCAGATAAATATGTGGCAAATTCTCCAGACAATAATTTTGAGTTTGATCCAGTAAGGTATATGTCATAATTTTCTTTTGCAAAGTAAGAGTTGATTAATTTTTCCCATTGGGGAACAACCTGTATCTCATCAAAAAATAGATAAATTTTGCCGTCAATATTTTCAGTTTTATGAGATATGAACTCTTCAAGCTTTTTAATATTATCTATTTCAAAATAATCACTTAATTCAAAGTTGATCCAAACAATATTATCTTCAGGTATTCCTTGTTTTATTAATGAATCAATAATTTGTTTTAATATGGTTGACTTTCCAGAACGTCTTGTTCCTATTAAAACTTTAATGATATGTTTATTTATAAAGGGATTGATTTTATCAATATAATCTTTTCTTTGAATAATCATTAAAATCACACTTCTTTTTATAATTATTAATTTATCATAACTATCATATAAAGTTTCAGTATAATGAAAAGCAAATAATAAAATCAATATTGTTTTCAGTTAAATGAAAATCAATATGAAAATTAGAAATAAATATCAAACCAATGAAATTAAAAATATAAATATTAAAAGTAAAGAAATCAAATTAATCTTTGTTACATATCAATATAGCTAGGTTCCATAACCTCTTTTACCACATCACCATCATTAACTTCCCCAATAAGCAAGGGTGAATCAGGATTATGCAATTTTTGATTCCTTATGACCAGCTTCATGTTAGCTTTTGCATAAGAGTATAGAAATTATTTAGTTTGCATAATCACATAGCCCCGTCCATTTACTTCCGTTACAACAGATTTCCATTAACATAAA
>JAZKYN010000026.1:0-9349 GCA_045612145.1 Bacilli bacterium | reverse complement strand
ATAAATTTATTTGTTATTTAGTTGATATTTAGTTTTGTTTTTTGTATAATACGATATATATAAATAAACGAGGTATGTTATGTCAAAAGAGTTAGAAATAGAATTTAAAACATTACTTACTAAAGAAGAATATATTAAACTTTGCACACAATTCCAAGAATGCAAAAGAAATCTTCAAATTAATTATTACTTTGATACATCAAGATTTACACTTAAAGCATCTGATATTGGTTTAAGAGTAAGAATGATGGATAAAGATCATTATATTATTACACTTAAGAAGAAAAAAGGTTACGCTTTACAAGAATTCAATGAAACTATTGATAAAGCAACTTTTGAGGAATTCTTAGCAAATGGTATTGTTCCTTCAGAAGAAATTCACAAAGAACTTGAAGATGTAATAAAAGGTCAACTTTTAAAGAACTATATGTCATTATCAACATATAGAATTGGATTCCCTTATAAAAAAGGATATCTTGCAATTGATAAATGTAAATATGTTAACACTGTTGACTACGAACTTGAATACGAAGCTAAATCATATGAAGCAGGAAAACGTGAGTTTGTTGAGTTAGTAAGAGAACTTGGAATTGTTTACAAAAAAAGCCAACCTAAAATTAAAAGAGCATATGATGCTTTAAGAAAACAAATTTAAAAAATAAAAACTTTACTATAAACATAGTAAAGTTTTTTCTTTTTTTAATCTTCATCTTCCTCTTCGTCGTCTAAATCATGATCGAATCCAGTGAAAGCATCAATATTTCTTAGTTCTTTTGGTAAAAAGATAGTGATATCTTCATTATTATAACCAACTTGAAGTTCGTTTTCATTAATAATAATCGGTCTTTTTAAAACACTAGGATATTCAATAATAAAAGCAACTAATTCTTTTACACTCATACTATCTGGATCAAGTTTCTTTTCTTTAAAGATTTTTGATCTAGTAGATATAATGTCTTCAAATCCGTTTTCACTATTTGCTAGCATTTTAAATATATCTTCTTGACTAAGTTTTATACTGAATATGTTTTTTTCTGAATATGGTATTTTATATTGGTCAAACCATTTTTTTGCTTTACGGCATGATGCACAACTTGGAGTAGTATAAATCTGTATCACTATTCTCACCTCTACAATAATTATATCATATTTTGGTGAAAATATCAAGACCTTTTTTTAATTTTATTAATCTAATTCAATTAAAGTTGGATCTGGATCTACTTTTTCACCGTTTAACTCTTTTTCATATCTTGCAAGTTCATCTAAACTAGCATAGACAAAATGACCAGGTCTAATTTCTGTCATTAAAGGTTTATCCTTTGAATATGGTCGTAAACGAGGATTATAGAAAATACGTTTACGATTTTTTTCATAATCAGGATCAGGTAATGGTACAGCAGACAGTAATGATTTTGTATATGGATGAAGAGGATGTTCAAATAACTCTTCAGCTGTTGCAATTTCAACAAGTCTTCCATAATACATTACCCCGATACGGTCACAGAAGAATTTAACTACTGATAAATTATGGGCAATAAATAAGATAGAAAGTCCCATTTGATGTCTGATATCATTTAATAAGTTAATAATTTGTGCTTGAATAGATACGTCTAATGCACTAATAGGTTCATCAGCAATAATTAATTCTGGATTAACAACAAGTGCTCTAGCAATACCAATTCTTTGTCTTTGTCCACCTGAGAATTCATGTGGATAACGGCTTGCGTGGTCTGGTAATAGACCAACAAGTTCTAATGCTTCATTAACTTTGTTAGTGATATATTCTTTATCTTTAATTCCGTTAATATACATACCTTCAGCAATAATTTCTCTAACAGTAAGACGTGGGTCTAATGAATCAATTGGATCTTGGAAAATCATTTGCATTTTATCCATTAATTCACGTTTACGTTTATTGATTTGTTTTGCTTCACTAATTTTTTGATAGTTTAAAGCCATTTCTTTATTAATATCATTAATTTGTTCTTGGATATTTTTATTAACTTTTTCAATTTCACCGGCAGTAGCTTGTGATTGAGATAAGTTTTTATCTTGTAACGATAAATCACCTTTTAATTCAGCGATTTCTTCCGCGTTAAATTTCTTTAAATCTTTGATTTTTTGTTTTAAATTTTTAATATTTTGTTTATAAGTTCTAATACCTTGTGAAATTTGAGTACCTTTAAATGTAATACTACCATCAGTAATATTATATAGTTTAATTACTGAACGACCTGTAGTTGTTTTACCACAACCAGATTCACCAACTAAACCAAATACTTCACCTTTTTTAACATCAAAACTTACGTTATGAACAGCTTTAACAACAACTTTGTTTTTACCAAAACCAGATTGGAAATATTGTCTAACGTTTTTTAATTCTAAAATTGGAGCGTTATCTACAGGTGTTTTAACATTTTGTTCATTATTCATCTGCATTTACCTCCTTTTTATCTTTATTAAATCTTCCTTTTAAAGGATTTTCAATTTTTGGTGCATCTTTATGTAATAACCATGTAGCTGCGTAGTGAGTATCACTAACCTTGAAGAATGGAGGTTGTTGTTCGAAATCAATTTTCATTGCATATTTGTTACGAGCAGCAAACGCATCTCCCTTTGGAGGGTAGATCATGTTTGGCGGAGTACCAGGAATTGCTGAAAGTCTATTAGACGTAGCAAGTGAAGGCATTGATTCAAGAAGAGCCCAAGTATATGGATGACATGGTTCGTAGAATACTTCATTAACATTACCATATTCAACAATTTTTCCAGCATACATAACAGCAATTCTATCAGCCATATTAGCAACAACACCAAGGTCATGCGTAATAAATATAATTGTTAAACCTTTTTCTTCTTTTAATTTTTTAATTAGGTCTAAGATTTGAGCTTGAATTGTAACGTCAAGTGCAGTAGTAGGTTCATCACAGATTAAGATTTCTGGTTCCATTGCAAGTGCAATTGCGATAACGATTCTTTGTCTCATACCACCTGAGAATTGGAATGGATATTGCTTAAATCTTTTTTCAGGTTCAGGAATACCTACTTCAGCCATTAATTCAATAGCACGTTTTTTAGCTTCTTCTTTATTTAAACCACGCTTTAAAATTAAAGCTTCTGTTAATTGTTTACCAATTTTCATAATTGGATTTAAACTTGAAAGTGGATCTTGGAAAATCATTCCGATTTGTGAACCACGAAGTTCATAGAAATCAGATTCTTTAGCTTTAGCTAAGTCCATATCTTTAAAGTAGATATGTCCTTCATCAATAATTGAGTTTCCAGCAAGAATCCCCATTATTGCTCTACTTGTTACTGATTTACCTGAACCAGATTCACCAACTATACATAATGTTTCACCACGTTTTAAATCAAAGTTAACACCACGTACAGCACGTACTAATCCGTTTGGAGTTCTAAATGAAACATGTAAATTTTCTACACGTAAAATTGTATCTTCTGATTTTTCTCCTTCTAAATATTCAGGGATTTCAGTATCAGTATTAGGATTAGGAAATTTTTCTTGTAAAGTTTTCTTTTTAAATTTAAATTTTTCTAAAATATTACTCATTATTCTGACCCCCTTAATGAAGGATTTAAAGCATCACGTAAACCGTTACCAAACATATTGAATGAAATCATTAATACTGAAATTAAGATTGCAGGGAATAATGTTAAGTAAGGATATTCAACGATACCAGCTTCTCTACCAGCACTTAAGATATTACCAACAGAAATTACTGTCGCGTCAATACCAAGACCTAAATATGCTACAGATGATTCGAAGAAAATTGCACTAGGAATTACAAGTACACAACTTGTAACAATAGTACCAAGAGCATTTGGTAAAATGTGTTTGAAAATTAATCTTGGATCTTTAGCGCCTAATGTACGAGAAGCAAGAACGTATTCACGGTTCTTATAACGATACATTTGTGAACGTACCATAGCAGCAGTTCCTGTCCAGCTCGTTAATACAAGAGATATAGCAACAATTATTGTGTCATCAACTTTTCCACGAAGTAACATTTTTGTAATTGTCATAATAACGATCCATGGAATACCAGTTAAAATTTCTGTGAATCTTTCCATCGCTAAGTCAACAATTCCACCATAATAACCTGAAATAGCACCCCATACTACACCTACAACAATAGAAACAGTTGCAACGAATAAACCGATTAATAATGATAATCTTGTACCTTTCCATAATCTAACCCAAAGGTCACGACCACTTCCATCAGTACCAAAAATATGATATAATTCTTCTCTATCTGGATCTAAGCTCATATCAATTAAAACTGAATAGTTATACATTTCTTCAATTCTTGTTCCAGTTTCAAGGTAATAGAATTCAGCGATTTCTTCATCATACCATTTATATTTTGTTTTATTCATTAAATTGTATTTTTGAGTAAATGATTTTAATAAGTTTTCACCAGGTCCATAATTAATTTTAATTAATTCTTCGCCGTTTTCGTCAACTTTAATAACACCTTTTGCTTGATATTCTAAGTATTGTTTATATTCAACACTATCAACCCATTTTGGTCTAAGTAATGCAGCATATACATTATATTCAATATCAACAACATATTTAACTATTTCATCAAATACGACTTCTCTAGAATCTTCATTAATTTCTTCAATTGTTTCATAATTTTCAATATATTCTAAGAAATAATATTGTCCGATATATAAGTCTCCATCACCAGCATTGTTTGTTAATGTTTCAACAATTGGATCACTTGTACTTATAATATATTTTGTTTGAACTTCTTTGATTGTTTTAATACCATCAGCAATACCTAATTTTTCAATTAGAGGAATTCTTGGAGGTAAATGAATTTTTGATGGATCTTGATAAGTAGGATCTTTACTACTTAATGCAGGAACAAAAATAGCCATAAGGATAATAAACATTAACATTATAAACGCTACAACACTACTTTTGTTTTTACAAAATCTTCTAAATGCATCTCCAAAATAACCAATAGCTTTTGTTTCGAATTTTTTATCAAAGATTTTTTCGTTCATTTGAACAAATTCAAAATCTTCTTTATTTAAAATTAATTTTTCTTTTGCCATATTATCTAGCCCCCATTCTAATTCTTGGGTCAACAACACCATATGCTAAGTCAACAAGAAGTGTTGATACAAGTCCAATAATTGTATAGAATGATAAAGCAGCCATTGCTAAATCGTGGTCTGGATTAGTTTCAGATAAAGTAGAAATTAATATTCCACTTACACCTTTAATACCATAAATTTGTTCGATAACTAGTGAACCGAACATAATACCAATGAAGCTACCAATGATAGATGGAACAAGTGGTAACATTGAGTTACGTAATGCATGTCTAATAGTAGCTTGGAATCTGTTTAAACCTTTTGTTCTAGCAAGTAATAAATATTCACTTGTTAAAACTTCAGTAAGTTCAGCACGTGTAATACGTGTTAAACCTGCAATTGGACCTACTGATAAGGCTACAACTGGAATTATATAATCCTTCCAGGTCGCGAGGTCAGCAGCCCTAAATTGAATTGGCAATCCCATATTTTTTGCATTGATCATTAATACTGTAACGAATACAAATGATGGAACTGAAATACAAATCATAACTAATAAACTAATAATATAGTCTATAGGTTTATTTTTTCTAAGTGCAGCAATTATACCAAGTAAAAAGCCAAGTGGCGTCGCAAAGATTAGCGGCCAAATATTTATTTTAATTGTAAATGGTATAAATCTTGTTAAAATTACCCAAGGATTTTGTCCTACTTCATATACTACAGATACACCCCAATCGTTTTTGAAAACGACACCAGTAATCCAGTCAAAATATTTAACTAAAATAGGATCATCCCATCCAGCTTTACGACCATAATTTTCAGCCTCTTCTTGAGACATTTTTGGGTCGCTCATTCTATAGATTGTAACTCTCTTTTCAAATGATGTTGTCATTTGAATTAAAATGTATGCAAGAGTTAATATAATAAATAGAGTAAATAACATTAATACTACACGTTTTAAAGTATATTTTAACATATTGTCCTCCCTTTCAGTATAAATTGCGCCAGTATTTCATGGCGCAATTTTTTTATTTTAAATTAGCCTAATAACTATTCAGCATCGTCTGCTGGAGCTTCAGCTTCCATACCTTCTTTAACGAAAGTAGATCCCATTAATGCAGAATATAATGCATCAAATGACCAATATTTTGCACCATCGTTAACACCATCACCATCAACGTCTAAGTCGATTAAGATGTTTGCGTTATGTGAATCGAAACCTAAGCTTAATAACAATCCTGAACGGTTGTCATCACAGAAGCATTCCATGAATCCAGCTGGAGACATAGTACCACCAGAAATACCAGCTAATGCTAAGTCATATTGACCAGTCATTTGTTTTACATAGTAAACGTCCATACCAGGTTGAGGAACGAATGTAGCAACAAATGTTACGTTAGGATATTTTTCTTTAACTTCATCAGAGTTGAATAATGTGTTATATGTTTGTTCAACATATGCATAAACAGCTTCGTTAGTAGCACCATCGAATGCAGCGATTTCAACTTCTACAGTGTAAGGTTTAGCAGGATCAAATACACCTTTAGCAGCCATGCTATCTAATGCCCAAATATAGTATTGTTTAGAAGCAGCTGGAGCATAACCTAAATCATCATATAATAAGTCAAGATCATCATCACTTAAACCAGTGTAAACTTTTTTACCCCATTCAGTTTCACGATATGTAGCACTTCCTACACCTTCTTCAGTTGGAGTAACGATTGAGTAAGCATTTGTGAAGTATGATGCCCATGCAGTTGAAGTTTTTGTAATAGCTTGAACACCAACACGGTCAAGACCGAAGTATAATGCCCACATGAACATATCTTCTTGTAAGATATCTTTAGCAACCCAAGAACCAGCACCATAAGTAGCATCTAATTCAGCTTGAGTCATTCTGTTAACAGATAATCTGAATGAAGTAGCACCAGGAGAGAATTTTTGGCTTGGCCAATCTTTGAAATCTTCATAAGCACTAGCAGGAACTGATGTAACGTCTAATTGACCAGCTTTGAATAATTCTAATGCAGCATTACTATCTTTAACGATTACATATGAATAGTTTTCATAGCAAGGAGTCATAACTTGTACGTTTTCAGCATTTTCATTCCATACAAAGTAGTTATCATTTTTAGTGAAACGATATTCTTTACCTTTTTCCCAGTAAGATAATTTATAAGCACCTGAAGCCATATAAGTATCCATTGAAGTACCATAAGTAGTAGAAGTACCATCTTCTGATAAGCAAGCTTCCCAAGTAGCTTTATGAACTGGAGTATATAAGAATCCGCTCATTGCGTATTCAACGTCCCATAATTTAATTTCATCAACATAAGTAAATACGAATGAATAATCATCGATTTGTTTGATACCAACTGTTTCCCAAGAAACTGGAGCATCAGCAGTTTGGTTGAAGTAAGCTTTTGCACCTTCGATTGGAGCATCACCACCATAGAAGTAGTTAGCACGTTTCATATTAAGAACTGGATCTAATGCTAATTTGTAAGTATAAATGAAATCATTAGCGTTAAGAGCATCACCATTTTCCCATTTTAAGTCAGTACGTAAATCAAATTTCCAATTTTTGTATTGATTTAAACCACTGAAATCTTCAACAGCAACCCATTCACCAGCTTCATTTTGTTCAACTGCGTATGGAAGAACTGATAACATTTCAGGTTTGATTTCCCAACCAATACCTTTACCATTTTCATCTAATTTCCAATCAAATGCGATTAATTGACCAGCTAAGATGCTTAAGAAATCAGATTCAACAGAGTCAGCATAATTTAAGTGGTTAAGAGTAGAAGGGTCAGCAGAAGTCCACATTCTGTATGCAGGGTCTTCAGCAGTACCAGCACCTTTACCAGTATCTGGAGCAACTGATGTAGGACCATAACCCATTTGAGCTACGTATTCATCAGCGATGAAGTTAACACGTTCAGAGTAGATAACTAAACCAGAGTTGTTATATACAGGGATAGAAGCACCAGCATTGATTAATGCTCTTTCCATGTATGCTAAGATTTTAGCTTGAGTATCAACAGATGCATATTTGAAGTTGAAGTAAGCACCTTCAGCACCACCAGCTGCTAAAGCAGCATCAACTTTATCAACAACTGCTAAAGCAACAGTTTTTGTACGAGTTACGTTTTCACCTTCGATTGTTACAGTGATTGTAGCATCACCAGCAGCAACAGCAGTAACTAAACCAGCAGCAGTAACAGTAGCAACAGATGCATTACTTGTAGTACATGCAGTAATTGTATAACCTTCAGATGCAGCTAATTGGAAAGTGTCACCAGGTTTACCTTCTAAAATAGCTTCGAAAGTTTCACCAACACCAACGTAAGCACCAGGAATGTTTTCAACAACGAAGTAAGCAGCAGATGGATGAGCACCAGCAGCTAAGAAATTGTATGCAGCATATGATGCATCAACATTACCTTCAGCATCAGTAACTTCTTCAGTTAATACAGCAACGATATAATAAACACCTAATAATTTAGGAGTGAATGCTAAACCTTCAAATTTAACACCATTGTTATAATCAGCAGTATCATTCCAAATATAGTCTAATACAACTTGTCCATCTTCTGCAGGGAAAGTAGCTTCAATTAGAGCTTCTTCAGCACCTTCAGGTGTGTATGAATAAGTAACATTAACAGTTAGATCATAAACAGTATCAATTTCAGCGTAAGATTCTTCGCCAAAGTATTTAGCTAATTGATCTTCATCAAATGATAATTGTTTTGCGTTAGCAACAGCAACAACAGCAGCTTTATATTCAGCTTCTAATGCAGCTAATGCTTCAGCAGCAGCAGCTTTTTCAGCGTTAGATGCGTTTAAGCTATTTTGTAAAGCAGTGTTTGCATCATCAGCAGCTTTTTTAGCATCTTGAAGAGCTTTTAATTCAGCAGCGCTTGCAGCAGCTTGATCATCTTTTGCTTTGTTAGCAGCTTCTAATGCAGCTTCTAATTCAGCAATTTTATCATTAGCGTCAGCTAATTGATTTTTAACTTTTTTACATCCTGTTAAAGTAACAGCACATAAAACAACTAATAAGAATATAAATAAACTCTTAGTAAGTTTTTTCATAAATTTCTCTCCTTTATCATCTTATTTTTTGAATTTTCTTCAGTCTCATAACCGAGATACTAATATTATACATTATTACTTTACAAATGTCAACGTTTTTTTTAAAGTAAGCGTTTACATTATGTTTTTTTGTTTTTTTCTATATTCACAAATATCTACAATTTATTTATTTTTCATA
>JAZKYN010000025.1:0-13156 GCA_045612145.1 Bacilli bacterium | reverse complement strand
TGAAAATAAAATACCTATAACTAATTTCTATAATGCAACATCAATTGAAAATATTTTCTACTCAAATGAAATTTTAAGTACAATTTTAGATATTGAAAATGAAGAGATATAAAAAAACATCCTAGCGGATGTTTTTTATTTTGTAATTATTACACCAAATTCAGCAGGATATTTTGTCGCACTTGAAACCATTATTATAAAATTATATGTAACTCCTGCTTCTGCTTCAAATTCATAAATGAAATTTATATTTTCAGCAACATTACCTGAAATATCAGCTTTACTCATATCTAATGATTGTCCTAAGAAACCCATATATGGATCAATTTTATTCATTGCAAGTTTATCCATTGCTATTGATTTAATTGTATATTTACCACTAACTGTTGGAGTAAAACTAAAATATTTTGCACCACTTACTCCACCTTGTTCAAACACAACGTTAGTTGTTCCTAGAGGAAGAACATATGGATTTTCACTTGTTCCATCACCAGTTGCTAAAGAAGATAATGTAAGTAATTTAATTTCTATATATTTATTATTTGCACTTGTTGTATGAGCATTTGGATCGTAAGTGTATCCAGAAGGGATTCCTTCAATATGAATATAGTAATCGCCATTTTCAAGCTCAATTTCGGCCAATCCTTGATTGTTTACAGTTACAGGCAAGAAACAGTTGTCCCCTGTACACCATTGAACGCTAACTTTACTAGTTACTGGTGTATTATCAGGATATAGAACTTTTACAACATAGTTATTTGTAATTATGTTTAAAGCTAGATTCGTTGTAACTTCTTGATAATTTATAGTTACTGTATATGTTCCATATTTTGTTAGTTTTTCATAATCTTCTGATGATATCATTGATTTATCTAAATTTATTGTTTCAGTTTTTCCTTTTGAATTTTCTACTTCTAATTTAATTGATGCAAGTTTATTATCAAGTTCTGAAACATTTATAGTTTCAGGAACTGTTTCTAATACAACATTAATTGATACTATTTTTTTCTTGCATGCTGTTAATGTCAACATACATAATATTGATATTACTAAAACACTTAGTTTTTTCATTATTTCACCTCTTAAAAATATATATGTATATTTTACTATTTTTTTTATATTTTTGCAAGTATAAAGAAAAGAGATACCATATTGAAATGGAAAACATTTCAATTTGATATCTCTTGTTTTTTAATTATTCACCTTTAGTGAAAGTTAATGGCATTGGTTCACCATTTAAAATTACAGTTGCAGTAAATTCAGTTAATTCAGCGTTCATTACAACATCTTCAAGTGCAATTGTACCAGCAAGCATTGCAGGAATTTGGAATTCTAATGTTGTACCATCTAATGTATAACCAATCATACCCATAATCATACCAGCTGAGAATTGTGCATAAACACCATCAAAGAATTCGATTGTAGCAGCTGCCATTCCAGTTTTTGGATGAATAGCTGTCCATGTTCCAATGATTGAACCAGTTTCTTCTTCATCAGGATTTGTAGATGAAGCTTCAACTACTGTAACTACTAATTCAGCAGTAATTGTATTGTCTACGTTAGATGTAAATACAACTACATATGTACCAACTTCTTTAGCAACGAATTGTAACATTTGACCATCAAAATATGGAGCATTCCAATCATCATATGCAACTTCTGCTAATTCAGCACCAGTGTATGCTTCTTTTAATGTAATTGTTAAATCTTGAGAAGCTTGTTCAGGATATACAGCAGCACCTACGTATAATACACCATCAACTTCAACTGTTGCAACAGAAGTTTCCATCATTTCATATCCAGCACCAAACCAACCTTCAACATATTCAGATGCATAAGAAGAAACAAATTGTGGTTGAGGTTCAGCAGCAATGATAACAAATTCTTTAACAACATTACCATAAGTCATTGTAATATTATATGTACCAGCTGAATAAACGTCAATTGAAACAACATTATCGTATACTGATCCCCAGTAACCAAATAAGTCACATTCAAAATTAGCACTATTTAAACCAGCAACTGCTGTTGCAGGAAGAGCATTAGCGATTTCAAATGATACAGTGTCACCAGCTTGTACATTATATACAGTTGGAGCAGGATTTCCTTCGAAATCTACTAAATCAAATGAAGTATACATAACTGAATCATATGTATATTCATTAACTGCATTTCTTTCACCTTCAACTTGATTATATTCAACAGTTACTTCTGTAGCATAATCAGCATATGTGTCTAAAGTTACATAACCAGTTTCTTCATCAACTGTGTAACTATATAATGTTTCGCCCCATGCTTCATAAGTTTCATTATATTTTTTTGATTCAACTTGTAAGTTTGTTAAAACACCATTTCTGTTTAATGCGAATTCAACTTCAATTAAGTAATAGCATCCATAATCAACATTTAAATAACCAAAAGAATAAGTAAATGTTTGATCTCCACAAACATCACAAGCAACAACGTTTTCTTCTAAATCTTGACCAGCTTCATTTGCTAATGCATATAATCCATTTAATAATCCTTCAGCACCATAGAAATAGAATCCGTCAATTACATTATATACTTCAGGACCTGCAAAATGTTCTGCAGTAATTTCTTCTACATTATAGAATTCTTTAACTCCATCATATTCATAATAGTTAAATCCAAAGTATACATCATCACCTAAATCTTCATATTGATAAACAGTTTCATCAGAAACTCTATTAATAACAACATGATTTTCACCAAATGTATATTCAATTACGTTATCGCCATATTGATTAACAACTACTGTACCACTTGCAATTTTTTCAGCGTTAGCAACAGCTGCTTCAACTGCAGCGTTTACATTTTCGTATGTTGCATTTGGAAGATCTTTAACATTAATTTGATATAATTTTTCAACTTCTCCGTAAACAACTTTAACAACATATGCACCAGCTTTATCTAAAGCTGCAGGTCCACTTACTTGTGCATCAGCAGTTACATCTTTTGTACTGTCATCAGTAAATACTGCAGTAACTACTAAACCACCTTTATCAAATGTATCTCCTACTACAAACTCAGTTTTATAACCAGAAATTTCAATGTCTTCAAACGAAATAGCACCACCAGAACAAGCAGCCATTGCAACAACTGTTAAAACTAAAGCGATCATAGCTAAAATTTTTTTCATAAAAAACACCCCTTTATTATTTTTTAATATTATTTTATTTGAATAATATATAATATTATATCATATTTTAAATATCTATTTCAAGATTAATTGTAATTTTTTTACATTTTTATATATTATTATGTCAACAATTAAAAAACACTTACAAAATTGTAAGTGTTTTTTGTTTTATTCTTTTTCTAGATAGTACCCACAAGCAAATAGCCATTGATCTTCTTCTAAAGCAAATACGCCAGTTGATTCAACAAAACCATTTCCATCAAAGAATAGTCTTTGAGAAATACTGAATTTTTGTAAAAATTCCATTAATTCTTGTGTTACATAACATACTCCATCAGAATTACATGCTTTAGTATAATCAACCTCAATAAACTGTTTGTAATTTTCTGTTCCATCTGAAACAGTTAAATTTTTATTACCATGAGATTCAATCATATTTAATGCACCTTCTTGATCATAGTATGCACAAGGAGCAGAAATTTTAGCACAAAGAATTGGACCAAATGTATCAGTTTCTTTATCGTATAAATGATAGTATCCTGTTTCTTCATTATACTTATATTTTGACCCATCTAAAATACCAGTTCCATTAGTAGTTCCACCATAATAGTTTCCAGTTCCACCATCAGTATTAATAAATGTGTATTGTTCTTTAGAATATTCTTCAGTTTTAAAATTAGCTTCTTTTGCTTCGATAACAGTTGAGGTAATTCCAAATTCATAGAATTCACCTTCATATGTAATTCTAAAGTCAACAGTCATTGGATAAATACCAGTTTTTGACTCTGCATAAACAACAAAAGTAAATACGTTACCAAGTCTTTGTTCAGATATATTAACAACCCATTTAAAGTTTTTAGTATATCCACCTTTGATATATGCACCACCTGAATCTAATGTTTCATTAAAGTTTTTATAAGCAAATGTACCTTCATATACATCAAGTTTAGGATTTACTAAATCATCATATACATTTACGATTGATTCAATTACATACCATCCAGCTTGAGTTGGTTGATATTCATAATAAATCTTGTTCTTACCTTTAGTAAGATTTGCTCTATATGTTCCAACACTAGAAAGTTGATATTCTTTATATAATCCTGTTCCGCTACCTTTACTTACTTTAGCTATTTTTAATAGTTCAATTTCAACAGTAGGGTTATCGTTATCAGCATTATAAATATTTGGATTATATGTATACTCTTCTAGTGTTTCTTCTATATAAACTCTAAAATCTCCATCAAGATTAATTTTTGCATATCCTGTAGAATCGATTTCTTTTGTATATTTAGCATAATCATCTGCCCATACAATTGTTATTGTTTCACCATCTTTCGGAATATATATTTTTTTATTATATACTAGTGAAACAGTGTATTCAACTGTACCTGTTGGTTGGGTTGGATTTTGATTATTTCCTGGATCTTCTGTTTGATCATTATTCGGATCATCAATAATACCATTGTTTGGTGGTGTTACTGGTTGTTCAACTGTTACGCATGAATAAAGAGGAAATATAAACATAAATAGAGTTAATAAACATAAAAATTTCTTTAACATTATTTTTCCTCCTTTACATTTTGGATTTTTTTAAAGAATGATACAATATCTTGCCATCTTAATTTTCTTATAATAACATCTACTATAAATAAGATAATTGAGATAATCATAAATGTTGGTGTTAAATCAAATACATATTTTTTAACATCTTCTATATCATTTTCAATAGTTAAATTTCCGTCTTCAGAAATTTGTCCATTCATTGTAACCATGTAATATAAGTTTGAAGCATCAAACACTTCTAATGTATCATATTCTGGTAAATATGATACATAGAATGTATATTCATTTTTATAATTTAATTCTCCTAAAGTATATTCAAATTCAACTTTATATTCTCCAATTTGTTCTGTTACAATTGAAGCCACATAATTCATTGTATCAAACGTTAAACTATAATTTGATTTAGATTGATCAGGATTTGTTATAGTAATAGTTAAATTTGCATCTTTATTGAAATTAGGTGATTTTACTATTAAATCTGTAATAGTACCTTTTGTTTCATTAGAAATAATAAATGCAGAATGAACTTGTTCAGTTGGAATATTTGTGTATAACATGTTATCAAATATTTCTTTTGTATCAACATTTTCTTTCCAACTTTGTGTCCAACTACCTTCAATTGTTGACGCAAATGAAGTTACTTTTCCATTTCCATAATTCCAATAAGAATAAAGTGGAATTTCGTATTCTCTTTCTGTAATAGGATCTATATATTTTGCACTTAAAACAATAGTAGCATTATATTTTTCAACATTATTATAAATTCCACTAATAGATGGTAATTCTGTTATACCATTAATAAGTTCATCATTTTCTTTTAAAATTAAAACTTCCATATCAGTATTTTCAAGTACCATATCTTTTAATGAATCTAAAACTTCATCTAGTACTAATGCTTCTACTTCTTTTAAATTATTAATTACATAAGATTTACCCTTACCAATTCTTGCAAGCTCAGCCATTAGGTTTGCGCCTTCTGTGCTAATTGTATTTATTGTTGAAAGAACAATTCCTTTTTTAGCCATTTGTTCTGCAATATATTTTGTTGATTGTTCTTGTTCTCCATAAGGGCGTCCATCAGAAATTAGAATAACTTCATTTTTCTTATAACCTAAACTATTAATATACATAGATGCATATCCAAGTGCAGAACCCATAAATGTTCCTTGATAAGCTTTTTGTTTATTGATTGCTTCTTTAATTTCTTCACGGTCTGATGCAGGTGCTACATTATAAACATTTACAACTTCACCATAGAATCCAATTACAAGAACCATAACATTATCAGCTAAGTTATCTAAAATAGCAAATGATGTTTGTTTAGCAATATTAAGTCTATCAATTTGTTCCATACTTCTTGAATAGTCCATAATTAGTGTAACTAATTTTGTTTCTTGTTCATCATTTCCATATTTGACAGGTAACATATCGTTTAATGCCATTAGTGTTTCATCTTCTTTGTTATTTTGAATAAATGTATTCCCAATTGTTATTAAACTCTTTCCATATTCTGAAACCAAAATATCAATACTTGCAACAAATTGTGATGCATTATTTAAATCTCTTACATCAGTATTAACTAAAACAAATTCATCATATTTAGCAAGTTCTTCTACAGTATACGGAATTGAATTAAATGCATTTGCAAATGTTTTTGAATAAAAATCAATTTCAGCATATTCTCCATATAAATCTTCCGCAACTATTTGTTCTTCTAGATTGTTTGTTATAAATAGTACATTTACTTTTTCAAAAATTGTTTGCTCGAATAAATATTTGTTGTTTTCTATTGTTGTATCATTTTCAGTTTCGATTACTACTTCATATTTATTAGTTCCAACATTATTTGTTTTTAAATCAAATGTAACAGTCGTAAAGCCTTTATTTAGACTTAAAGCTTGTTCTTTATATAGTTCTCCATTACAATATAAATTTAACATTGCTTTTGTTTCAACGTTTGATTCTAAAGAAACATAAACTTGTTCATCATTATTAACATAAGTGGTAGGAACTTTTTCTACTCCACTTATTAATACTTCCTTTTCTGTATCTTTGATATTATTATCTACATATATAGCATCAATGTATACTTCTTCTAAAGAAAGTGTTTCAATAAGACTTGTAATATTATTTTGATTTGTTTCTTTACCATCTGAAATAATTATAATACGTTTTATAACATCATCACTAAATAGTGTATTAGCATATTCTAATGCTGCAGTAATATTAGTTTGAGTATTATTAATGTTTGCTTCATTTACACTTTTTAATTTTTCTCCAAGTGGTACTAGAAGTTCTGAATTTTTACCAAAACAAATAACACCCATTTTTGAATTTCTTGGGAGATTATCTTCAATATTTTCAATATATTCATCAATTAAATCTTTACTATTTCTTGATGAGTAAGATAAGTCAGCTAAAACATATACTTCTGTTTTTGTAACAATAAGTTCTAATGTTGTTTTTGTAATTGTTAATGTTATTAAAACACATAATGTAATATGAATGGCAAATGATAAAATATTTCTTATTCCTCTATTGTCTTTATTAAATGTAAATATATAAGATAAAATTACAATTAATAATAGTGGAATAAGTAGTAACAATAATAATGGTTTATCGAAGTTGATATTGATCATAACAATACACCATCCAATCTGCCATAAATATGACTGTTAAAATAATGAATAATATTACTAGTTTTTCATATTTTCCATCTATAAATTCATTTCCTTGCATACCAACAAGTGATATATTAGCACTTTCTAAATTTGTATTACTTTCTTCGTCAGGTAAACTTACAAATAATAAGTATTCTTTTTCATTATCTGAAGACATCGTAGTGATTTTGTAAATTCCTGCTTCAGTTAATTTTAACTCATTTGATTCTTTATTAATATCTAAGTATAGAATATTTCCTTTTGGTGATTCTACTCTTATACTATCGATATTTGGAATAACATTTATTAATGCTGCATCACCACAAACATATGTTGTTTTATCAATGATATTAGGGAATGAATAATTTAGTAAATTTTTTGTTAAAACTAAATAGTCCATTAATAATGCGAAATTAGAGTTATGTAGATCGAATGCAAATACAACTTCTCTATTACCTTTATCAGTTAATCCAGTAAATACAGCAGGATTTCCTTCTACTGTTAATAATGTTGTAAAATTACGATATAATCCGTATTTTGCATATTTTGATACATATATATCTTCTTTTTCTAATCCAGCTGTTAATGTTTTATAAGTTGTTGTTGAATTTTTTGGATATGTTAATTTTGTACCTTCTTCATTTACAACAACATCTTGTACGCTAAATCCAGCTCCTTCAATACTTTCTTCTATACCAAATAACCAAATAGTACCATCTGTTGGAAGATAATCTGGTGAATATGAATCGAATACATATAAATCATATCCTTCTATGTTTGGATTATAATTTTCTGGTTTAATCCATAATATTGAAGCATTACCAAGTGTATTGATTGCAGTATGTAGATAAAATGGATTTTCGCTAATTAGTGCTACCGAATACTCTGTACTTTTATCAATGTTATATAAAATGTATGAATTATCAAGTAGTAAACTATCTTCGTTTTTAATACTAACTTTTAATGTATTAAAATCTTTGTTTTCAATAGTTGTATTGAAGTTTGTTAATTCATTTTTTTTAACTGAAACTGTTTCTTCTTTTACTAACTGTTCATCTAAATATATTTCTATATTTAAATTTTCATCTTTTTCATAAGAGACAACTTTTCCATTTATTTTTATGTTTGAATTTTCAACAATATAGTTAACTTCATTAATAGCAAAGTTTTCTTTAGTTTTTGATACATTAATAATATTAATATTATCTGATGTGTAATCGTGGTCTGTAACAAGATATGTTAAAAGAGAATTATTGTTATCAAAATATTCTTGAACATATTTAATTACTCCAGTTAAGGACGATGTAACACCTGATGCTTCTACTTTATCAAGTAATTCTATTGCTTTTTCTTTATCTTCTAATTTTTCACATAGTACTCTTGCTTCAAGTCCAGTATAAATTAAAGTATATTTACTACCGTCTTTTGATGAATTTATAATTTGTTTAATTTCATCTTTTCCAACTTCTAATTTTGTTTTATCGTTTATTGTCGCGTTCATACTGCCTGATGCATCAATAATAAAACAATATTCTTTAGCTTGATTTTTTAAAGTAATTACTGGGTGAGCAATAAGTAATGATATAGCAATAACAATAATAATTTGTAATAATAAACTTATTAAACCACTAATTCTTTTTGTTTGCTTTTTCTTCGTTAAAAATTTTTCACTTAAGTTCCATAAGTATGTTGATGGAACAATTTGTTCTGTGTGTTTTGTTTTAATAATATAAATAATTATTAAAAGTGGTACACCTATTAAACCAATTAAACCAAGAGGATAGTTAAAACTCATTTAAGTACCCCCATTTCTGGTAATATTTTTAAGAATATTTCACTAACCGATAAGTTACTTGGTACAAGTAAGTATTGTGCTTCTCTTGAATTACAATATTTTTTTATTCGGTTTATTGTGTATTCTAAAGCTTTATTATAAGCTGTTGTTACATCTTTGTTAATATTCTTACGATATTGCATGTTATTATCTTCTGAGTCATAAAAGTGAACTTTACCACGAATTGTTGGTTTTAATTCTTCTTTTGATAAGACTTGGAAGCAAAATAAATCTCTTCTTTTACTAACAAGATAATCAAGTGCTTGTTCATAATCATTGTCAGTTAAGAAGTCTGATATGATAATTGACATACCATCTCCATATCCTACTTTAGTAGGAAGTATACTATCGCTAATGAAGCAATCATCACTAAATTCGATTTCATTTAGTTTTCCGATTGAACTATAAAATGCTTCTTTACCAACGATGTTACTAATAATTTCATGTACCTTATTATTTTTAATATAATAAATCGATACCCTATCCATTTCACATATAGATAAATATGCCAAAGTTGCAGCAATTTCCAAAGCTTTTTCAGCTTTTCTTCCTGATCCATAATCCATAGAACGACTTGCATCAATATAAATTCTTGTATGAATTTGACGTTCATCTAAGTATAATTTTAAATAAAATTTTTCAAATCTTGCATATGCATTCCAATCAATTTTAGTGATGTCATCACCAGGAATATAATCACGATAATCTGTAAATTCACAAGATGAACCAAAAGTTCTACTTTGGTGATTTCCTCCAAAAAGTCCTGCTAGATTATTTTTAAGAATTACTTGTAAAGCTTCTATTTGCTGTAAAAATTCTTCATTTATTACATATTTACTCATAATTCTTATTTAGATAATTTTTTATTCTCCTTAATTAATTGTGAAATAACATCTTCAATTGTTAAACGATCATTAATCGCATTATAGTTAATTTTAATTCTATGTCTTAAAACTGGATAAGCAAGCGCATCAATATCTTCATAAGATACATTATAATTACCATTAATTAAAGCGCGAATTTTTGAAGCAGTAATTAATGCTTGTCCTGCACGTGGAGATGCTCCATATTTAATATATTTTTTGGCAACTTCACTTGTTTCTTCTAGTTCAGGATGAGTATTTGATACTAAGTTCATTGCATATTTTAATACATCATCAGCTACAGGAACATCTTTTGCAAGAGCTCTCATTTCTAAAATAGTTGGTCCATCAACTATAGAATTAGCAGTTTCATCTAAAGTTACTTGTGTCATATTAACAATATTTTTAAGTTCTTCAACAGTTGGGAATTTCATGATTAGTTTAAACATGAAACGGTCCATTTGTGCCTCAGGAAGAGGATATGTTCCATCTTGTTCAACTGGGTTTTCTGTAGCTAGTACAAAGAATGGTTCTGCCATTGGATATGTAACGTTTGAAATTGTTACCTTATGTTCTTGCATTACTTCTAACATTGCTGATTGTGTTTTAGGTGTTGCACGGTTAATTTCATCACCTAAAATAAGATTTGCAAAGATCGGTCCTTTTTGGAAAACTGTTTTCATTTTTCCATCAGCATCTTTTTCAATTACGTTTGTTCCAGTTACGTCTGATGGCATTAAGTCTGGTGTGAATTGAATTCTTGAAAATGGTAAGTTTAATACATTTCCTAAACTTCTAACTAAACGAGTTTTACCTACACCAGGAACACCTTCTAATAAAACATTACCACCTGCAATGATTGCGATGATTACATTTTCTATTACGTCTTCTTGTCCTACAACGTCTTTATGAATTTCAGTCTTTATTTGTTCGACTGTTTTACTAAATACATCTATTTGCATTTTTTACTCCTATTATTCTTCTTCCTTATCAATACCAAATAAAACGTCAAAATACTTTTCAAAGTATTGTTTTAATTCTTCAGGAAGAGTTCCTTCGTTAAATTTAGCGAAGATATCACCATAGTAATCGGTGATTACTTCACCATATTCTGTCATACCTTTTTCTGGATCAAAGAATGTTTCATCACTTCCGAAAATTACTTCTCCAGTTCCAAGGCCACCTTGATTACTTGTATTAGGTTTTTTGTCATCGTCTCCACTTTGATTTGGATTAGATGGATCTTTATCTGGATCTTCACCTGGATTATTATTTAAATCTAAATCTTCAACTCCAAATACATCTTCTAATGTTTTTATTATATCTTGTTCAACAACTTTATTTTGTAATTGTTTATTTAAAACTGAAATTATATCACTACTATAAGTTTTAATTACAGTTTTAACAGCTTCATTTACTTCTTCACTATATGAATCTTGGTTTGCAGCAAGTTCTTTACATTCATTTAATTTTGTTGCAAAATTATATATTGCAATATATAATTCATCTTCTTTATCTACTTTTGAACTTCTTAATAATTGTCCAAAACTGTTGTCTAATTCTGTGATAGCAGCTCCTACTCCAGAAATTAATGTTAAGAAGTTTCCGAAATAAATTTCTGTATTTTCAATATTTAAATAATTTATTGACTCAGCTATATTTACAACAATTGATGTATCTGATTCTTTTAAAACTGAATATATTTCATTATTTGTATTAACTTTATCTAATTCAAGTTTAACCTCAGCTATTAATGCATAAACAATTTTTTTCATTTCACTTTCTTTGTCAACAGCTTTAATATCTACTAATAGTTGTTCTAATAAAATAAGATATTTTGATTTTAAAGTTTCATTGAACGTAGCATTTTTAACTCTTTCGATTAATTGTTTAATCATTAATTCTGTCCAGTTATCAGCAGTATAATCAGGATCTTTGTTTAATTCCTCATTACATATATCACAGTATCCATCATTATCATTATCAACATGTGATGTGCAAACAGTGTTATCTATATTTGCAGGTACTGCAATTGCTGTAACACATGTTACTACTGATACAGCAAATAATGTTATTAAAAATACACCTAGTTTTAATGTTAATTTACTTATATGAGTATTAGAAAGAATTCTTAATGTATCTTCTCTTTGAATATTAATCATAAAGCCTTCTTTATCTTTATACTCAACCATTGTTTGAACTTTTTCTTTTAAGTTTAAATCATTATCTATTCTAATTGCTATTTTCTTTTCAGATGGTTTTAATATTAAAAATAATAAACAAGTTGTTATTAACATTAATATTAATGATGCTAGTACTAAATAGATAATTCTAAATTCAATTCCTCTAACTTTTATATAAATTAGAGAAGCTGAAAAACATATTAACCCGATTGAAAAACCAATAATAATACATTTAATCAAAGATTCTAAAATAATTCTTTTCTTAAATTTATTATAACTTTCTTGCATATATTGATTTCCTTATTTTTTCATTAACTTTTCAATTTCAATTCTTAAATCTTCTTCAGATAATGAGCCATGCTTAACAAATGAAATTATTCCATCTTGATCAACTATGATAGTTGTTGGCCATGCACTTTTTCCACCAAGCATTGTATAATAATCGTTTTTTACTGTATCATACCCAAATAATATTGAATAATCTTTAAACTGATTATCAATAAATTCTTTTACACCTGTTGGATTTCCTTCATAAAGACTAGCATTATGAATTGCAATAACCGTCATATAATCACTATATTCTTCGTATAAACTATTAAAATGCGGTAATTCTTGTACACATGGTGTACAACTTGTAAACCAGAAATTAATTACAGTTATTTTACCTTTATTTTCAAATACTGAGAATGTTTTGTTTGATCCAATTAAGGTTATCTCTTTGTTATAACAAATGTCTCCTACTTTATTTCCAATAGTTTTACCTAAAATAATTGGCATTACTAATCCACTATAATCATTTGGAGTTATTAAGTTTTCTGTTTTTAATAAAATTTTATCTGTTTTATCAAGGAATATTGAATAGTTAGTTAAATCTTCATCATTAAATAATT
>JAZKYN010000024.1:0-6652 GCA_045612145.1 Bacilli bacterium | reverse complement strand
AGATAATTATTTATATTTGATATGTTATATACATACATATTTTACATTCCCATGATATATTGATTTTTCATTTATGTCATATATTAAGTTAAATTGATGATTAATTCCACTTGTGTTAAAATTAGTTAAAATTAGTTTATTGTTTATTATGTAATATTTATGATTTTCATATATTTTTTGTCCATCACTATAACAATAGTCAAATGTACCATCACTTCTTATAGTATAGTATGTATTTGAGTCATTATCGACGTACTTTCCAGGTTTTAAGTATATTGAATAGTCAAATGTTAAATTCAATTCATTTAAAATATCAAAAAAGCATTTATCAGATATATTTATTTTAGCATATAAACTATGAATATTTGTAGATACTGCAATATAGTCTAAAATTACAACTCCGTTTTGTAAATCGATTCTATATGTTAATCCCACTTCTCCTAAATCATTATAAAATTTTATTAAATTATCATCTGAGTTTTTCTTTAATGTTCTGGTTGTATAAATACTTAATATGTTATTTTTAAATAATCCATCAGGTTTTGAATGATACCCATTATCAAAATCTAAATCTTTTGCACTTTCATATGTTAAAGAATCCATATATGCAAGTAATTTATTTTGTAAATATATTTTTAATTCCAGGTCAACATGAGTATTATTATAATAATCAATACTATGAATTTCACTGTTAGAAAAATGAATGTTTTTATAATAATATTTACTATAAATTGGGGTTGCCTTAGGTCTATTTGGTATTAATATTGCAGATAGTGAATCATTAAAATAATTAGTATAATAGTAATTTGCATCATCTGTTAAAAGATAATTGTCTGCAGTATTCCAACTTTGACCAGGATGTGTGGATCTTGTTAGTTCGTAATTTAAGTATTTGTATTTTGATTGATAATTTTCTGTTAAATTTTCTTTTAAAAATTCATTTCCATTATAACTTACTCTTATTTCATATGTTTTTGGATATTCGTGTTTGTGTTCGTTATAAAATTCTTCTGATACGCCTTCTTTATCTAAAATGTAAGTTTTTTTAATAAGGATTTGTGCTTTTTTATTTTGTATTGTTGTTTTTACATAAAATTCATAAAAGTCATTTTCTCCTTTAACTGTGTTTCCATCATATTCTTCTACATAATAATTATATTCAACCTTTTTGAAAGATAATTTTATACATGATGATAATAATAACATTGATATTAATAATGTCGAAAAAATAAATAATTTAAATACTCTTTTCATGTTACACCTCAAAATTTATTACAATTAATCGTTTAACTTCTATTTGAATACAATAAAGAACTAAACGCGTATGGTCTTTGTCATTTAAAGGTAGTGTATTTATTTCACTTGTGTCTTTATTAACAAGCTTAAATAAGTCGCATTTTGATAAATACGAAAATGCTAATTCAGGTAAAATACTTTCTATTTCTTCATCAAATTCAGTTACCCAAGTATCATCTATTTTGAATACTTCATTATTAAAGATAAAATAATACATATCTTGGGGAAGCTGATAATTATTAAATGATATCCAATCATAATAATCAACAAATTCATATTCTTTTATTTTGGGAAGTTTTATATTTAAATAACTTTCAGTATCTTTAATGTGTTTTGTTTTTTTATAGTCATATTTGTTTAATATAATAAAAAGTGACACAAATAAAACAATAGTTGAAATACCAAGTATTATAATTATTTTTTTGTTTGAATTAGATTTCTTTTTTTTACCCATTAGTTCATCTATACTTACATTAAGTATTTCTGATAATACTGGATACAGTGATACATCTGGAAGTCCCAAATCATTTTCCCATTTACTTATAGCTTGTTTAGAGACATATAATTTATTAGCAAAATCTGTTTGCGTCATGTTGTTATCTTTTCTGTATTTTTTTATTTGCTCTGATAATTTCATTATATTACCTCCAATGACAAATATATTTTAATAAATTTCATTTATTAATGCAAGAATATATAGGTCTACTTATAGTTGACTTGATATTTATATATATTATATTGTATTATAATATTTTTGTCAAAAATAAAAAGATAGAAAATTAATAATAATTTTCTATCTTTTATTATTTTAAAATATTAGATTGTTATTATAGGTTTGCTGGTATAGTTACTTTAGTTTCTCCTACTTTTGATATACTCATTAAAATTGTATATGTAATATCAATTTTTTGTCCAAAACCGCTCATTGACATTTGCATATCTATTTCAATTTTTGAAACATCTTTTTTATCTAATGTAATATTATATTTAGTAACTTTTGTAGAATCAATTGATATACCAGGTGTTTCTAATTCTTTTAGTGCTGAATTCATATATTCTGTAAGAGCGCTATTTAGTGCTTCTACATTACCAACATAAACACCATCTTCATATTTAAAGTTTGCAGCTTCATCAGCATTTACTATTTGAGAATTTTCGTTTTTAAATTCATCTAAAGTTTTTGTATCTTGTTGATCCCAATCTTTTCCATCTGTTGATAAATATACTAATACTTCTTGACCATTAATTTTCGCATAAGTATAAACTTTGTTATTTTCAATTTCTGCAATCATATACATATTATTTAGGTCACATTCCATTAGCATGTCGATTTTTTGTGTAATACTTGTATTTCCTGTTGTAATTACCATTGTCATATTAGCATCAGCTGTATAACTTGTTTCATTTAATGCTTTTAATGCTTTTTCTAATTTATTTACTTTACTACAGCCTGTTAACATTATTGTCATTAAGACCATTGCAACAATAAATATACTTCTTTTTAGATTTTTCATATATATATCCTCCTCAGTTTAATTATATTCTTTAATTTATTTATTTCAAGGAAATATATAATTTTATTTATTCTTTGTTTTTCTCACTAACTAGTTCATACATTAATTGTGCATCTTGTTTTTTTGTTGAATCAATTAGTGATGTTACTTCTACTTCAACTATCTTTTTCCCATATGTAATAGTTATATGATCTCCAACTTTAAGTTCTTTTGAAGGTTTTGCGACTAAACCATTAACTAATATTCTTTCTGCTTCACTTGCTTCTTTTGCAAGTGTTCTTCTTTTTATTAGTCTTGATACTTTTAAGTATTTATCAAGTCTCATAATATTCTCCTCTTCTTATAAGAATAAATGCAATTAATTGTTGTTGAATTCAATTAATTGCATTTTTTAATTATTCTTTTGTTTCGTTGTTTTCTTCAACTACTAAAGCTTGTCCATCAATAACTTTTTGAACTGGTTCTTCAACGATGTTTTGTTCTTCAGCCATTTTAGCTTTTTTCTTTTCCCACCAGTTTAATTTACCAGTATTTACAAGTTCATCGATATCTTCTTTAGTTAGTGTTTCAACTTCAACTAAGTGTTTTGCGATTAAGTCTAATAGTTGTCTATTTTCATTAATAATTTCAATACCTTTTTTGTAACATTCATCAATGATTTTCCTTACTTCAAGGTCAATTTCATGAGCAATTTTATCTGAGAAGTTTTTATCACTCATATAGTCTCTACCTAAGAATACACCTTTTGATGAATCTTCGTATTGAACAGGACCTAAACTTGACATACCAAATTCAGTAACCATTAATCTTGCAATTCTTGTTGCATGTTTAAAGTCATTATGTGCACCTGTTGTCATTTGGTTAAATACTAATTCTTCAGCGATACGACCAGCTAAATAACTTGTAATATTTGCAGTTAAAGCTTGTTTTGTATCTAAGAATGTTTCTTCTTCTGGAGTCATTAAGTTATAACCACCAGCAGTACCACGAGGTACAATTGTAATTTTTTGTACAACAACAGCATGTTTTAATTTTAATCCAATTACAGCATGGCCTGCTTCATGATATGCAACTAATGCTTTTTCTGTATCTGAATATTTTTTAGAACGTTTTGCAGGACCCATCATTACTCTATCAATTGCTTCATCAATATGATAGATTTTGATTTCTCTACAATTTTCTCTTGCCGCAAGTAGTGCTGCTTCATTTAGTAAGTTTTCAAGATCTGCACCACTAAATCCAGGTGTTCTTTTTGCAACTTCTGCTAAGTTTACACGAGGAGATAAGTGTTTATTTCTCGCATGTACTTTTAAGATAGCCTCACGTGATTTGAAGTCTGGATTACTAATTGTGATTTGTCTATCGAAACGTCCAGGTCTAAGTAGAGCTGGGTCTAAGATATCAGCACGGTTTGTTGCGGCCATAACGATTACACCAGAGTTAGGTGAGAATCCATCCATTTCAACAAGTAATTGGTTAAGTGTTTGTTCCCTTTCATCATGTCCACCACCAAGACCTGCACCTCTTTGACGTCCTACTGCATCGATTTCATCGATGAATAAAATACAAGGAGCATTTTGTTTTGCAGTTTTGAACATATCTCTAACACGGCTTGCACCAACACCTACGAACATTTCAACGAAGTCAGATCCACTAATTGTATAGAATGGTACACCAGCTTCACCAGCAACAGCTCTTGCCATTAATGTTTTACCAGTACCAGGAGAACCAAGAAGTAAAATACCTTTTGGGATTCTAGCACCCATATCAAAGTATTTTTTAGGATTTTTTAAGAAGTCTACAACTTCAATCATTTCTTCTTTTTCTTCATCAAGTCCAGCTACATCTTTAAATGTTACGTTAGATTTTTTTGCCATTCTTGCGCGACTCTTACCAAAGTCAAATGCTTGATTATTCCCTTTTGCGTTTTTTGACATAATGATAATGAATGCAATAATTGCAATTACTGGTATTGCAATACCTAAAATACCAAGTAAATCAATTGAACTATTTGCTTTAGGTTGTACTTCGAATACATTATATGTAGGAAGTGCAACAAAACCTTCTTCATTTTTATTGATATCATTGTATTCTTTAATTTCTGTGTTTGTCTTAATCATTAAGTTTTGGATAGCAATTAACATATCCACATCTTGTTTTTCACCTTTAAAATAATATATTTTATCAGCTGCTGTTAAATTAGAACATGTTGCTTTTGACTCTTGATATAAATATATATTGTAAAAGTAATTTCCATCACCTGTTGCACCTAAATATTTAATCCCTTTTATTTTTAAATTTTCTGTGCTAATTAATTTATCAGGTGTCAAATTTGATAAATCTTCATATACTAATGCACCGTCAGATGCGTTTTCGAAGAAGTATCCATAAAATTCTTCTCTTGATTTAATTGTTTCTGCGTTTTGGCCACTACATGAACCAGCAAACATAAAGACAATTACAATCGCAATAATCCCAAAGACAATTAAGTCACCAAGACCAAATTTTCTTTTAGGAGTTTGTTTCATATTCGCCATATTTCCTCCTTTTTATTTTACCACATATCCTAAAATAGCTAGTGGTATATTTTCTTTGTTACAAAGTAACAATGTTTGTTTTCTCTTTAAGTATGGTACTTTATGATTTGTTAAAAAATCACTTATACTAACACTTCCATGAGATGTTTTTATTTTGTCACCATTTTTTCTTGTTCTAACAATTACTGGTAACTCTTTAATATTATACCATAATTTACCATTTGGTGTTATGAAATAACATATATTTTTGTTTACCTCGAAAACTATATTTTTATCGATGTTATATATACCTTCTTCTGTTATTTTTTGATAATATTCGAAATTTTCATTTAAATCGGTTGTAAATATAACATAACCGTATTCTTTAATCATTAATAATTCTTCATTTATCTTTTTTACAATATTAGATTTTTTCGACAATAATTGGTTAATAATATCTTTAATACATTCTTTTGATAGTTTAAATCTTTTTAATAATCTAAACATTATTTGTTCTTTAAAAAAATCAGTTTCTTTAAAAAAATCATCTAAAGGCATTTTCACAAAAAACTCATTATTAGTATTAACAACATTTAAGTTTTTTATAAAATTTGTTTCATATTTTTCTAAATGATCATTTGCTTCAAATAAAGTATTACTATAAATACTAATAGCTTTATATATAGATGGGTTTTCAGCTTCTAATAACGGAACAATATGATGTCTTATTCTATTTCTTGTATAATCATCTTCTTGATTTGATGAATCTTCAAAATACTTTATATTTTCTTCTTTAGCATAATTGTATATTTCTTCTTTAGAAATTGTTATAAGTGGTCTATAAACCATTAAATCATCAATATAAGAAATCTTTCTAATTCCAGCATATCCTTCAAGTGCTGAACTTCTAATAAGACGTTGGATAATTGTTTCTAAATTATCATTTGCATGATGTGCAAGAAGTAATACTTCTACTTGTTCATTTGTTGCAATTTCTTTAAAGAAATTATATCTTTCATCTCTTGCCCATGATTGAAAATTAGAACCACTATATTTTTCTAAATGCTTAACATAACATTTTATGCCTAAAACTTTTGAATAATTAGATATATATTCTTCTTCTATATCAGATTCTATTCTTTTTTTATGATTTACATGTGCTACTATTAGATTATCTTTATTTAATACTTGTTCTAATAAATTAAGTAGTACCATTGAATCTACACCAGTTGAACATGCTAGCATTACTTTTTTATTAGAAAGTAGATTTTTCATTTCTTCTAATACTAAGTTAATATTTTTATTCATAATTAATCACCATTTATA
>JAZKYN010000023.1:0-9520 GCA_045612145.1 Bacilli bacterium | reverse complement strand
AAAACCGATATAACAAAAAAAGGCTATTAGTCAATATAAGAACAAAATATATAAGAAAATATTAACTAAAACTATTGATAATTTCAATAATCATGAAATTTCTGTATATATATCAGCATTAACTAATGATGTGAAATATATTGAAGAAAATTATATCTTTTCAATATTTCCAATAATAACTCAAGTAACATTGTTCTTGACAACATTGGTTGTTATGTTAGTTTATAGTCCAATATTAACGTTAGTTTCCATTTTATTTGCTATCTTACCACTTATTGTAAGTTTAATAGTTGGTGGTAAATTATCTTATTATGAAGAGAAGATAAGCGTAGAAAATGGAAGTTTTATGCATTTTGTTAAAGATAATCTTGTAGGATTTTCAACAATAAAAGTATTTCAATCAGAAGGTAAAATAGGTAAGTTATTTTATAAAAATAATGATAAGTTAGAAAACCTTAAATCAAAGAAAACAAAAATAACAGCTATAATGGAATTTTTGCAAGGATTAACAAGTGTAGTAGCACAGTTTGGTGTTTTCTTTGTTGGAGCATACTTATGTATTAAAAAAGGTAATTTTTCGTCTTCAGTTTTGATATTGTTTGTGCAACTTATGAATTATATAATAAGTCCTATTGCAACAATTCCTATGTATATTTCAAAAAGAAATGCTGCAAAACCATTATTTGATAGAATTGAAAATATTTTAAACGATGAAGAAGAAATAGAAAAAGAACAATTAACATTTAATAAAGATATTAACATAACAGGATTAACTTTTTCTTATGATGACAAAGTGATTTTAAGAGATGTAAACTTATTAATTGAAAAGGATAAATCATATGCAATTGTTGGAACTAGTGGAAGTGGTAAGACAACTTTATTAAATTTGATTTGTGGAAGAAATAAAAATTATAATGGAACTATTTGTTATGATGATGTAAGTTTAGAAAAAATTTCACTTTCATCGCTTTATGAAAATTTATCATATGTAGAACAAAATGTATTTGTATTTGATGATTCGTTATATAACAACATCACTATGTATTCTAATGTAGATGAAAATATATTTAATAGTGTTGTTAAAAAAGCAGGATTAGACAAACTTATAGAAGATAAAGGTATTGACTATAAATGTGGCGAAAATGGCTGTAATTTAAGTGGAGGAGAAAAACAAAGAATATCAATTGCAAGAGCCCTACTTAAAGAGTCAAATATTATATTAATGGATGAAGCAACATCATCACTTGATATAGATACAGCTAGTAATATAATGCAAAACATTATTGATTTAGAAAACATGACAAAAGTTGTAATAACTCATAGTCTAGATAAAAGTATTTTAAAACAATTTGATGAAATATTAGTTATATCCAATGGATTTATTGTTGAACAAGGAGATTTTGATAAACTACTTGAAAAACAAGGAATGTTCTATTCTTTATATAAAATGAATGTAAAATAAGGGGCTATTGATATAGCCTCTTTATTATTTGAATAGTTGAAAAGAATTAATATATAGAGTATAATATATTTAGAAGAAGAGGTATAAAATGAATAGAATAGTAAAAATAGGAAGTATAGAAACTGGGAAAAAAAATAATATATGTGATGTTCCGGGAGTCTTAGTGGGACATACTACAATAATAAATGGAGTAAATAAAACAGGCGTTACTGCAATTCTTCCACATAGTGGTAATTTATTTGAAAATAAAGTTGTAGCTGGAAGTTATGTTTTTAATGGGTTTGGAAAGTCAATTGGACTAATGCAATTAGATGAACTAGGAACAATTGAAACACCTATTATTTTGAGTAATGCTTTATCTGCATCTAAAACTGCAAATAGTTTGATTACATATATGCTAAAAGATAATCCAGAAATTGGAGTTACAACATCAACAGTAAATCCTTTAGTTTTAGAATGCAATGATGGAACTATAAATCAAACACAAAATAGAGTTATTACAGATGAAGATGTATTTAATGCGATTAATAATGCAAATAATGATTTCGAACAAGGTGCTGTTGGTGCAGGTACTGGAATGAGATGCCAAGGATTTAAAAGCGGAATTGGTTCTTCATCAAGAATAATAAAAATAAAAGATAAAGAATATGTTCTTGGCGTTTTAGTTAATTCAAATTTTGGTAGATCTAATGGTAAGGATTTAATATTTAAGGGAAGAAGCTTAGGGCCATTAATCAAAGATTATAATCTAGAGATGGAAAAAGATAAAGGAAGTATAATAGTTGTTATAGCAACTAATGCACCTTTTGATAATAGACAACTTAAAAGAATTGCGGCAAGAGCAATAATAGGAATTGGAAAAACTGGTTCTTATGGTGGAAATGGAAGTGGTGATGTATTTGTTGCATTTTCAACAACAAATAATGTAAAGCATTATAATGAAAAAGTCGAAGAGCAAGTTTTGCGTATATCAGATAATTTTATTGATGTTTTTTTTGATGCTGTGATAGATGCGACAGAAGAATCTATACTTAATTCGTTGTTATATGCCAAAGGGACTACAAGTTACAATGGAAAATATTTTAAATCTTTGATGGAATATAAAGAATTGTTTAAAGATTTATTGGAAAATGAATAAATATAAATCATTTATGTAAAAGATTTGATTAAACTTTCTAAAAGTGGTAAAATATATAACGTAAACCATTTTAAAAAATTTAAATATTTAGGAGGATCAAGAAAATGGCAAATGTAAAAGTGGCAATTAACGGATTTGGTCGTATTGGACGTTTAGCTTTCAGACAAATGTTTGGTGCTGAAGGTTATGAAATCGTTGCAATCAATGACTTAACAAGTCCTAAAATGCTTGCAAATTTATTAAAATATGACACTGCACAAGGTGGATATGCAGGTTATATCGGAGAAAACTTACACACAGTATCTTCAAAAGAAGCAGTTTATGCTGAAGATGGGAAAACTGTAGTTACTCCAGGTTCAATCACAGTTGATGGAAAAGAAATCATCATCTATGCAGAACCAAAAGCTCAAAACTTACCTTGGGGACAATTAAATGTAGATGTAGTATTAGAATGTACTGGTTTCTACTGTTCAAAAGAAAAATCACAAGCTCATATCGATGCTGGTGCTAAAAAAGTTGTTATTTCTGCTCCTGCTGGTAACGATTTACCTACAGTTGTTTATGGTGTTAACGAAGGCATCTTAACTAAAGAAGACAACATCATTTCTGCAGCTTCATGTACTACAAACTGCTTAGCTCCAATGGCTAAAGCTTTAAATGATTTCGCAGAAATCCAATCAGGTATTATGGCTACAATCCATGCTTACACTGGTGACCAAATGATTCTTGACGGACCACACAGAAAAGGCGATTTAAGAAGAGCACGTGCTGGTGCTGCTAACATCGTTCCTAACTCAACTGGTGCTGCTAAAGCTATCGGATTAGTTATTCCTGAATTAAACGGAAAATTAATCGGTTCTGCACAACGTGTTCCAGTTCCTACAGGATCATCTACAATTTTAACAGCTGTTGTTAAAGGTGAAAACGTAACTAAAGAAGCTATTAACGCTGCTATGAAAGCTGCTGCAAGCGATTCTTATGGATACAATGAAGATCAAATCGTTTCTTCAGACGTTATCGGAATGAGATATGGTTCATTATTTGATGCTACTCAAACTATGGTTGCTAAAGTTGGTGAAGGATTATATCAAGTTCAAGTAGTTTCTTGGTATGATAATGAAAATTCATACACTAGCCAAATGGTTAAAACTATCAAATATTTCGCTGAAAAATGCTAGTTTAAAAATTAACTCTATTTGTTTAACAAATAGAGTTTTTTTGTTTTTTAAAATTTTTAAAAAAATACGAATTTACTTACATAAAATGAGATTTTTTATTTATTGCACTTTTATTGAATTTAAAAAATGGATGTGGTATAATATTTTTGCAAAATTTGGATTTTTCTATTCAATAAAATTAAAAAAAACTATTAAAGAAAGAGGTTTAAAGAAAATGGCAAAAATCAATTTAGAAAAATACGGTATTACAGGTAGTACTGAAATTGTTTATAATCCATCTTATGAACAATTATTCGAAGAAGAAACAAAACCAGGATTAGAAGGTTATGAAAAAGGACAAGTGACAGAACTTGGTACAGTTAACGTTATGACTGGTATTTATACAGGACGTTCTCCTAAAGATAAATACATTGTTATGGACGAAAATTCAAAAGATACTGTATGGTGGACATCTGATGAATATAAAAACGATAATCATCCTATTAGTGAAACTGTTTGGGCAGAATTAAAAAATATCGCTAAAGAAGAATTATCAAATAAAAAATTATTCGTTGTAGATGCTTTCTGTGGAGCTAACCCTGAAACAAGAATGGCTATCCGTTTTGTTATGGAAGTAGCTTGGCAAGCACACTTTGTTAAAAACATGTTCATCGTTCCAACTGAAGAAGAACTTGTTAATTTCGAACCTGATTTCGTTGTATATAATGCTTCAAAAGCAAAAGTTGCAAACTATAAAGAATTAGGATTAAATTCTGAAACTGCAGTAGCATTCAATATCACTACTAAAGAACAAGTTATCTTAAATACTTGGTATGGTGGAGAAATGAAAAAAGGTTTATTCTCAATGATGAACTATTTCTTACCATTAAATGGTATCGCTTCAATGCACTGTTCAGCTAATACTGACTTAAACGGTGAAAATACTGCTATTTTCTTCGGTTTATCAGGAACTGGTAAAACAACTTTATCAACTGATCCAAAACGTTTATTAATCGGTGATGACGAACACGGATGGGATGATAATGGTGTATTTAACTTTGAAGGTGGATGCTATGCAAAAGTTATCAACCTTGATCCAGAATCTGAACCAGACATTTATAAAGCTATCAAACGTAACGCATTATTAGAAAACGTTACAGTTGATGAAAATGGTAAAATTGATTTCGATGATAAGAGTGTAACTGAAAATACACGTGTTTCTTATCCAATTCATCATATTGAAAAAATCGTTCGTCCAGTATCAAAAGCTCCAGCTGCTAAAAATGTAATCTTCTTATCAGCTGACGCATTCGGAGTTCTTCCTCCAGTATCAATCCTTACTCCTGAACAAACTAAATACTATTTCTTATCAGGATTCACTGCAAAATTAGCAGGTACAGAACGTGGTATTACTGAACCAACTCCAACATTCTCTGCATGCTTCGGTCAAGCATTCTTAGAATTACATCCAACAAAATATGCTGAAGAATTAGTTAAGAAAATGGAAGCTAATGGTTCAAAAGCATACTTAGTTAACACTGGATGGAATGGTACAGGAAAACGTATTTCAATCAAAGATACTCGTGGTATCATCGATGCAATCTTAGATGGCTCAATCGAAAAAGCTGATACTAAAGTTGTTCCATTCTTCAATTTTGAAGTTCCAACAGCTCTTCCAGGTGTTGATACTAACATCTTAGATCCTCGTGATACTTATAAAGATGCTGCTGAATGGGAAGTTAAAGCTAAAGATTTAGCATCAAGATTCAACAAAAACTTCGCTAAATATGAAGGAAATGAAGCTGGTAAAGCATTAGTAAAAGCTGGTCCACAACTATAAAATAAAGGAGAACAACAATGGGTGTTAAAATAGTTGATACTTGTTTAAGAGACGGTCATCAATCACTTATTGCTACACGTCTTTCAACTGCAGATATTCTTCCAATCGCTGAATTATTAGATAAAGCAGGATATCATGCATTAGAAGTATGGGGTGGTGCAACATTTGACGCATGCCTTAGATTCTTAAATGAAGATCCATGGGAAAGATTACGTGCTATTAAAAAAGCATGTCCTAATACAAAATTACAAATGTTATTTAGAGGTCAAAATATCTTAGGATACCGCCATTATTCAGATGAATTAGTGGAAAAATTCGTTCAAAAATCTTTAGAAAATGGTATCACTGTAATTCGTGTTTTTGATGCATTAAATGACTTAAGAAACTTAAGAAGTGCTGTAGAAGCTACAAATAAATACAAAAAACAATACAATGGTGAATGTCAAATCGCTTTATCTTACACTACAAGTCCAGTACACACAATTGACTACTATGTAAATCTTGCAAAAGAAGTAGAAAAAATGGGTGGTGATTCAATTTGTATTAAAGATATGGCTGGTGTATTATTACCAGAAGATGCTTATGAACTTGTTTCAAGATTAAAAGCAGCTGTTAAATTACCTCTTGAACTTCATACACACTGCACAGGTGGTGTTGCTGAAATGACAATTCAAAAAGCAATTGAAGCAGGTATTGATATTGTTGATACAGCTTTATCTCCACTTTCAGGTGGTACTTCACAACCTTGTACTGAAGCATTACAATATGTTCTTCAAGGTACAAAATATGATCCAAACTTAGATTTAACTTATTTAAAGAAAGCTTGCGATAAATTAACAGTTGTTAAAGATAGATTCTTAGCTGAAGGAACATTAAATCCTAAAGCATTAACAACTAATCCAAATATCTTAAAATATCAAGTTCCAGGTGGAATGCTTTCTAACTTAATGAGTCAATTAAAACAACAAGGTGCAATGGATAAATACGAAGAAGTATTAAACGAAATTCCTCGTGTTAGAAAAGATTTAGGTTATCCTCCTCTTGTAACTCCACTTTCACAAATGGTTGGTACACAAGCAGTTATGAACGTAATCAGTGGTGAACGTTACAAAATGAGTCCAGGAGAAGTTAAAGCTTACCTTAAAGGTGAATATGGACAAGCTCCTGCACCAGTAGATGAAGATATTAGAAAGAAAATCATTGGTGATGCAAATGTTATCACACATCGTCCTGCTGATGATATAGCTCCAGAATTCGATGCAATGAAAGAAAAATACGCTGCAATCGTTAAATGTGATGAAGATGTATTATCTTGTGCATTATTCGAACAAGTTGCAGTTAAATTCTTAGAAGCAAAAAATGCTCCTAAAGAAGAAAATGAAGTTGTTGAATTTGAAGTTGTAATAGGATAGGTGAATAAAAATGAGTAAATTTGTATTTTTATCAGAATATGTAAATATGACATTTCCAGAAGCATGTTTAGTTGCATTAGTATGTATCTTAATTGTATTTGGAATGTTAGCTCTTCTTTGGGCAGTAGTTTCAGCATTTAAACTAGTTGTACCTAAAGAAAAAGCTGTTACAAAAGAAACTAAACCTGCTGTAGTTGTAGCTGCTCCTCAAAAAGCATTTACTGCTGCTGATATTAAAGATGAAGATATGATGGTTGCTGCACTTGTTGCTTCAATCGATTATAGAGAAGAAACAAAAGAAAACGTAAGAGTTGTTTCTGTAAAACAAATTGGATAGGAGAAGAAATCATGAAAGTTTATAAAGTTAAAGTAAATGGTAAAGTTTACGAAGTTGAATTAGAAAGCGTAAGCGAAGTAGCAGGTACTATTGCTGCTCCTGCTCAACAAGCAGCTCCTCAAGCTGCAGCTCCAGTTGCAACTGGTGCTGGTGCTGAACTTAAAGCACCTATGGCTGGTACTATTTTAGATGTTAAAGTAAGTGTTGGTCAATCAGTAAATGTTGGTGATGTAGTTTGTATTTTAGAAGCTATGAAACTTGAAAACGAAGTAGTTGCTGATAAAGCTGGTGTTGTTAAATCAATCGCAGTTTCAAAAGGAACTTCTGTAGAAAACGGTCAAGTATTAGTTGTAATCGGGTAATTATATATGGATATGATTATCGACCTATTTAAAAATTTCGTTAACCAAATGGGATTTATGGGTCAAGATCCTATGTCATTATTATTTAGATTAATAATGATAGTAGTAGCATGTGTATTAATATATCTTGCGATTGCAAAAGGTTTTGAACCATATTTATTAATTCCAATTGGAGTTGGTATGTTATTAGTAAATTTAGCTCCAGCTCTTTATCAACCTGGTGTAGATGGTGAACCTGGTGGTTTATTATATACATTACATGAAGGTATTAGATTTGAAATTTTCCCACCACTAATTTTCTTAGGTATTGGTGCTACAACAGACTTTGGACCATTAATTTCTAGACCAAGTAACTTATTACTTGGTGCTGCTGCACAATTCGGTATTTTCATTACATTCCTTGGAGCAATCCTTTTAGGATTTGATGCATTACAAGCTGCATCTATTGGTATTATCGGTGGAGCTGATGGACCTACTGCTATTTTCTTATCTAATAAATTACTTGCAGGTACAGATGGTGGAGCAATGCTTTGTGCATCAATTGCCGTAGTTGCTTATTCATATATGGCACTTGTTCCAGTTATCCAACCTCCAATCATTAAATTATTAACAACAAAACAAGAAAGACAAATCAAAATGGTTCAAGCTAGACCAGTTTCAAAAAGAGAAAAAATCTTATTCCCAATTGTTGTTATGGTAGTTGTAATTTTAGCTATTCCTTCATGTGCACCATTAATTGGTATGTTAATGTTAGGTAACTTAATTAAAGAATCTGGCGTAGTTCCAAACTTAGTTGATGCTGCTGCAAAAACATTAATGTACGCAATTACAATCTTCTTAGGTTTATCTGTTGGTGCAACAGCAATCCTTACAAGTTTAGATGAAGCATTAAGCTTTGTTAAAATCTTAGTATTAGGTATGATTGCATTTGGTTTTGCTACAGCTGCAGGTGTGCTTGTAGGTAAAGTTATGTGCAAACTTTCTAAAGGTAAAGTTAATCCAATGATTGGTGCTGCAGGGGTTTCGGCTGTTCCAATGGCTGCTCGTGTAGTTCACAAAATTGGTTTAGAAGAAGATAAATCAAATTACTTATTAATGCATGCAATGGGACCAAACGTTGCAGGTGTTATCGGTAGTGCAGTTGCTGCTGGTTTATTATTAAGTATCTTAGGATAATATAAAAATTTAGTCTAATTATCGTTTATGGTAATTAGACTTTTTATTTTGAGTTAATGACTATGAAAATATAAATTTTTATGATAGAATTTATATGTAAAAATATAGAAAGGGAATTTTATGAAAAAGGTATTATATTTATTAGTAACACTATTATTTACATTAACGTTAGTATCTTGTAAAAAAGGAAAACAAATAACACTTTCATATGATAAAAGTGAAATTGAAATATTTGTAGGAGATGAAGTTATTGTAAAGCCAATTGTAGAAGTAGGAAAAAAAGTAAAAAACTACGAATTAAACTACGAATTATCAAATGATATAGCAACTATAAAAAATGGTAAACTAACTGCAAAAGAAAAAGGAACAACAGTTGTAACAGTAACAACTGATGTAAATGAAGAAGCAGTAGCTAAACTAACAGTTGTAATCAAAGAAAAAGAAGTTATACCAACTGAATATAAAATCACATTAGACGCAGATGGTGGAATAGTTGAAAAAACAGAAATCAAATTTATTGAAAATGAACAAGTAACATTACCAGTTCCAACAAAAGATGGATATATCTTCAAAGGATGGTATGAAGGCGAAACTAAAGTAGAAGTTGTAGGAAACAAAAACTACACACTAAAAGCA
>JAZKYN010000022.1:0-4068 GCA_045612145.1 Bacilli bacterium | reverse complement strand
TATTTTAAAATTGTATATATAATAACTAATGTTGCGGAGTTAGTGTACTCATTGCTTTAACTAAATATTTTATATCTATTTCAAAATTATTTTTTGTCCATTGTTCTAAAACATGAGATAATCCACCAACTAAAAAAGCATTATAAAATAGTTTTAAATCATTTTTGTTTTCTTCTTTGTTTAATATTTGTTCAAGAAACGGATAATTACTATTTTGAATATTTAAATTAAATTGAGTTATAAACAAATAAAATAAATTATGTTTGTTTAATATTGAAAGGAATTTTCGATTATTATACCAATAATCAAAAAAATTAGTAAAAAGTTTAACCTCATCAGACGAATTCCAATCAGTATTATTTTGGATTTTAAGAATTAATTTATCAATTTTATATATGATTAAATCATAAATATTTTCACAGTTTCTATAAAAAGTTTTTCTTGTTAACATTGCTTCTTCACATAATTTTGTAATTGTAATATCTTTTATACTGTGATTCATTAATAAATTAAATAAAGTATCAGATAACATATCTAAAGAATAAATTACTTGCGGATTTTCGCTAATATTATACATGCCACAATACCTCCTTTATTGTATAAGTTATAGTTCATTAATTGAATCAAATACGCTATTATGATATAATAATTTTAGAAAAAAAACAACAAAAAAAGGAGGAAAAAATGACACAATCACAAAAAAAATTACAAGTTGTTACTGGTGGAACTAGTGGAATGGGTCTTGCAACAGCAAAAGCATTAAGTGTTTTTGGCCCTGTATTAATTGGTGGAAGAAACCAAAAAAGATTAGATGCAGCATTAAATGAATTAAAAGCTGCAGGTGTAGAAGCATATGGAATGCCATGTGATATTGCGGATAAAGAATCATTAAATGCATTCGTACAATACGCATTAACATTAGGTAAAATTGATCATGTAGTAAATGCGGCAGCAGTTGACGCTGGAGGGCCAGAATTAATTTTCAAAATTAATATTTTAGGAACTATTAATGTAACAGAAGCATTTTTACCATATATGGATCATTCTGTTTTAGTTCACTATAGCTCAATCACAGGATATTTCTATCAACCATCACGTGAAGAAATTGGTGTATGGTCATTCCCAAATGCGGATGGTTTTTATGAAAAAGCATATGAAATCATTAACACAAAAGAAGTACATCCTGGTATGGCTTACTTAGGAAAAGACTATATTTTCTATAGTGCATCAAAACGCTTTACAATGTATTACACTCAAGCAAATACATTAAGATTCGGAAAGAAAAACAGCCAAATTTTCTCAGTTGCTCCAGGAGCATTTGATACACCAATGTTACGCGAACAATCAGATGAAGCTGTAAATAAAATTGCAGCAGGAACTGCACTTAATAGATTAGGAGATCCAGATGAAATGTCAAATTTCATTGTGAAATTATTAGAGCCAGGACATGAATACTTAACTGGATGTGATCTAATCTTAGATGGTGGAAAGAGTGCTATGTCACTTTCAAAACAATTAGACTAATTACTAAACAATACTTAACTAAAATATCTATAATATAAATAAAAGTAGTTATTTGAATAAAATAACTACTTTTATTGCTTTATAACAAAGAAAGATTAGATTAATTTTAGAAAATAAGGCGTATTAAATGTTGAAAGTATAACTTATATACATAATAGATATGTAATGATAGATGGTGTATTTTTTATACTGATAGGCTGTTTTAAAAATCTATTAATTGCTGTTATTCATTAAAATGAATAACTGTTTTTTTCTTTTAAAAAATTAAGTATTTATTATTACTTGAAAATTGAGTTAAAATATGGTAAAATATATATGGTTTTTTAAAATCAACAAAAGATACATTAATATTATGGTCTTTTTATAAAAATAAAAATATAAAGGCCACAATTTTTTGTGTCCTTTATTTTTACGAAAGGAGAACAAAATGGGAGTAAAAATAGTTGATACTTGTTTAAGAGATGGACATCAATCATTATTTGCAACAAGAATGACAACTGAAGAAGTATGCTGTGCTTTAGAAGAATTAGATAAAGTAGGATACCATGCTTTAGAAGTTTGGGGAGGAGCAACTTTCGATTCTTGTATCAGTTTCTTAAATGAAGATCCATGGGAAAGATTACGTGCTATTAGAAAAGCATGTAAAAACACTAAATTACAAATGTTATTTAGGGGACAAAACATTCTTGGATACAAACATTACGCTGATGATGTAGTTGAAAAGTTTGTACAAAAATCATTAGAAAACGGAATTGATATAATTCGTGTGTTTGATGCTTTAAATGATGTAAGAAATTTAAAGAGTGCTGTTGATGCAACAAATAAATATGGAGGACATTGTCAAATAGCCTTAAGTTATACAACAAGTCCAGTTCATACTGTTGAATATTATGTTGAATTAGCAAAAGAAATTGAAAAAATGGGTGCACATTCTTTATGTATTAAAGATATGGCAGGTGTTATTTTACCTGAAGATGCATATGAATTAGTAAGTCAATTAAAGAAAAATACAAATTTACCAATTGAATTACATGGACACTGTACAGGTGGAATTGCTGAAATGGCATATAAGAGAGCTATTGAAGCAGGTGTTGATATTATCGATACAGCATTATCTCCATTAAGTGGTGGTACTTCTCAACCTTGTACTGAGTCATTCCAATATGCATTAGCTGGAACTGAATATGATCCTAAATTAAATTTAGAATTATTAAAGAAAGCTGCAGATAAAATGACAAAAGTTAAAGATAAATACTTAAATAATGGTATGTTAAATCCTAAAGCTTTAACACCAAATCCAAGTATTTTAAAATACCAAGTTCCTGGTGGTATGTTATCTAACTTAATGAGCCAATTAAAACAACAAGGTGCTATGGATAAGTACGAAGAAGTTTTAAATGAAGTTCCAAGAGTAAGAAAAGAAATGGGATACCCACCACTAGTTACACCATTATCACAAATGGTAGGAACTCAATCTGTTATGAATGTTATCACTGGTCAAAGATATAAAATGGTACCAAATGAAATTAAAGAATATTTACATGGTAACTATGGTAAAGCACCAGCTGAAGTTGATGAAGCTATCAAAAAACAAATTATCGGAGATGATGAAGTTATTACATATCGTCCAGCAGATAAAATTGAACCTCAATTTGAAGCTTTAAAAGAAAAATATAAAGACCTTGTTAAATCTGATGAAGATGTATTAACATGTGCATTATTCGAAGCTAAAGCAGTTAAATTCTTAACTCAAAGAGATAAAAAAGAAACTGATGAAGTTGTAGAAGTTAACTTATATATAGGGTAGGTAAAAAAGTATGTTTTTAGCTGTAACGTTAGATGATTTATTATTCTCATTAGTAGCTATCGCTATAGTATTTATAGTATTAGCTTTATTAGTTGTTATAGTATCATTAATGTCAAAAATTAAATTTAAAGAAGGTAAAAAAGAAGCTGCACCAGCACCTGTTGCTGCTGCTCCAGTTCAAAAGAAATTTACAATGGATGATATTAAAGATGAAGATATGATGGTGGCTGCATTAGTGGCAACTGCTGATTTTATAGAAGAAACAAAGAAAACAGATGTAAGAGTTGTATCTGTAAAACAAATTGGATAAGGAGAAAAAAGTATGAAAATTTATAAAGTTAAAGTAAATGGTAAAGTTTACGAAGTAGAATTAGAAAGCGTAACTGAAGCTCAAGGTTCAATTGCAGTTGCACCACAAGCTGCTCCAGCTGCTGCTGCACCAGCTGCTGCAGGTGATCAAGAAGTTAAAGCTCCAATGGCAGGAACAATTTTAGATGTTAAAGTTGCTGTAGGTGCTCAAGTTAAAAAAGGTCAAGTTATTGCAATTTTAGAAGCAATGAAATTAGAAAATGAAGTTGTTTCTACTGCTGAAGGAACTGTAAAACAAGTATTAGTTAATAAAGGACAAGCAGTTACTAATCAACAAGTATTAGTAATTGTAGGATAGTAACATGGGACAACTTTGGACGACAATTGTAGATTTCGCTATGGAATCTGGGATTGCTCAATTCTTTACT
>JAZKYN010000021.1:0-3382 GCA_045612145.1 Bacilli bacterium | reverse complement strand
ATTTTCTCCTTTTATATAGTTTAATATTTTTTAAAGAATTTTTCAAGAGAAAAAGAAAAATAACTGTAAACAAAAGTTTACAGTTATTTATTTTTTATAAGTACCTTCAACAATACTAGATAATTCTATTGTCTCAGTATTATTTCCATTTTTTATTTCAACCTTATAAGTTATTAAAGTAGGATATTTATTTTGTTTAATTACTCTTCCTTTATAATCAATAAATTCTGAATTTTCAATTAATTTAAATTCATATTGATTTGCAATAAGGATCTTTTGATATTCTGCTTGTACTAAATCAATAAATTCCCACCATAATTTCAATTCTCTTTCTAGGAATGGTTGTGGACAATTTTTTGCACTAAAGAAATGGTGCCCTTTTACATGTGTAATATCGATGTTACGTCTTAGCATTATATCTGCAACAAGTTGTGCTGTTTTTTGCCATGTGTACCATAAATCTGATCCTTCATTTACACATGATTCAATTCCAATGCTATTTCTGTTACCACCATTTGAACATATTCTTCCTTCATATACTTGTGTATAACACCACCATGCAGTACCTAGTTGATATTTGCCATCTTTAATGTTTACAGCAAGTCCCATAGCATTTAACCATTTTGAATCTGTTACATATCCTTCATTTCCACGTATAGTTTTTTCTGGAACTTTTATACCTGTATCTCTACCATTTATTGCAAATGTAGCATTTTTTGTTATTGATACTACTGGGAATTTAGGATCTGTTGGTAATACTTCTACTGGAGTATCTCGATATTCAAATTTTTCAACAGTATCAATTGAACCATCATCTCCTGCATGTGCTGCTCTATATTCTTCATCAATTCCTTTAAATACCCCATCATTTCCTGTTGTATAGTGAATTGATGTTTTAACACTTGATAAAGGTTTTGCAAAGTATTTTGCGATTGCTTCAGCAGTATCACCTTTACCCATACTACCTGTATAGTGAACTGTTATAAAGTCATATCCTTCAAGTATTCTATTTTGAAGTTCATCTCCATATTTATCATTTGTTGCTTGATTATATTTTGTATTAATTACAAGTTCATCATTATACAATATTTTACTAACACTTCTAATAACATCTGCATAATAAACTGGAGTACCAGCTCCAATTGGTAAATCAGATTCAACGTAGATATTACTTTCATGAGCTTCTAAAACTACTTTTAGTGCTTCACTTATTTCTTTATCAACTACAACTATTAAAAATTCTTTATATAAATTTGAATCTTCTTCTAAAGATACTTTAATTGTTACTGTTCCACTCTTTATACCAGTTACGTTACCATCTTGATCTACTATTGCTATATTTTCATCACTTGAACTCCAAACAACAGGTAATATATCATCATCATGTGATATAAATGTTGCGTTGATTTTGATTGTATCATTAATTTCTACATATGAATTTGTTTCGTAACTAATATCAAAATATCCAGATTTAACAACATTTATTGTTACACTATCAGTTAGTTCGTTTGTCGCAAGTGAAAGAAGTGTAATTGTTACTGTTCCTGCCATATGTGTTGTTATTAATCCATTTTTATCAACTGTAGCAATACTTTGATTACTAGACATAAATATAACATTCTTATTTGTTGCATCTACAGGTGTTATATCCCATGTTAACTGATATGTATCTTCTAAATATAATTGTGTTTTTTTATTTGTTATTTCTACTTTTTCTACCATTGTTTTTTCTTCCCATAATGCATATAATGTTATATTTGTTGTTATTTTTTCAACTAAAATTCCTTCATCTGTGTACCAACCCAAGAAATTATAGTTTTCTTTATGTGGAGTTGGTAATATATCAGTACTTAACAGTTTATATTTTTGATTATACTGACTAGCTAATAATTTTGTTTGATTTTCAGTTATTGAAAAGTCTGGTGAATATTTAGCAAATGTTGTATTATGAGAATCAGCACCTTTTACCTTATTCATCATTCCATGAAGATAACTTCTTATTAGTGTTCTAAAATTTGGTCCTTTTGTTCCATCTTCTATTACTGTTGTATCATTTTCTAATAATCTTGGGAATAAATCAAGCGCGTCAGATACATATTTATCATTTGTTGTGCCAAGTTGTGTATTATATATTAATAAATCTAAATACATATATTGTAATAACCAATTCCACTTTTCTAAGAAAGTTTTATCAGCGAAAGCCACTTTTATTGAAGAAGATGTATCTTTTTGGAAATTCGCAATTGTAGCTTCACTTTTAGATGCTTTATTATAATCGCTTAAAAAATCACTTGATAATTCATTTAATGATTGATATCCAAAATCTAACAAACCACCATTTAAATTAAAATACACTTCATATCTTTGTATTTTTGGAAGTTTTTCCTCTTTTTCATTTCCACATTCTGTACATGTGTATAAAATTGTACCCTCTTCATCTTCTGTTGGTTCTTTTGTAATACTTCCTTCATTGTATGAGTGATCTAGTACTTTCTTGTAATTATCTTTGTATGTATGACTACAATAACATATATATTCAGTATAACCTTGTTCTGTACATGTAGGTTCTTTTACAGTTTCACTATATTTATGAGTATGTTCTAATTTTTCTAATGTTTCTTCTTTTTGATTTCCACATTCTTTACATGTATATAAAATAGTACCTTCTTCATCTTCTGTAGGTTCTTTTGTTATATTTCCTTCATCATATGAATGGTCTAGTTTATCAGTATAGTTATCTTTATATGTATCATTACATTTACATGTATATTCAGTGTAACCTTCTTTTGTACATGTTGGTTCAATTACTGTTTCATCGTATTTATGAGTGTGTTCTAGTTTTTCTAGTGTTTCTTCTAATTCATTCTCACATTCTGTACATGTGTATTTTTTTATACCTTCTTCATCTTCTGTAGGTTCTTTTGTGATTTTACCTTCATCATATGAATGGTCTAGTTTATCAGTATAGTTATCTTTATATGTATCATTACATTTACATATATATTCAGTGTAACCTTCTTTTGTACATGTTGGATCTACTACTGTTTCATTATATTTATGAGTATGTTCTAACTTTTCTAGTGTCTCTTCTAATTCATTTCCACATTTTGTACATGTGTATTTTTTTATACCTTCTTCATCTTCTGTAGGTTCTTTTGTGATTTTACCTTCATCATATGAATGGTCTAGTTTATCTTTATGATCACCCACATACATATCACCGCATTCACATATATACTCAGTATATCCTTCGGATGTACATGTAGGGTTTACAGTAAATGTTTTATAATTATGAGTATGACCACATGATGTTAAAGACATTATTAATATTATTGTTATAATAAAAAGTATTTTTTTCATAGAACAACCTCCATATAACATT
>JAZKYN010000020.1:0-13804 GCA_045612145.1 Bacilli bacterium | reverse complement strand
TATGTTGCTGGATTACTTCTTGGAGTTCTTCCAATTGGTGCTTGGTCAATATTAATAACTTTATCAATTTCTTCTAAACCATTTATTGAATCGTGTTCACCAATTTCTACTCGAGTCTTATATAATTTATTTGTTACCTTATTATATAATGTTTCATTAACCAAAGTTGATTTACCACTTCCTGATACACCAGTTACAACAACAAGTTTTTGAAGAGGAATTTCTACATCAATATTCTTTAAGTTATTAGCTCTACATCCTTTTAGTGTTATAAATTTACCATTACCTTCTCTTCTAACATTAGGTATTTCAATTTTTCGTTTTCCACTTAAATAATCACCTGTAATAGAGCCTAGAGTATTTTTTACTTCTTCTGGTGTTCCTTGAGCAACAATTTCTCCACCATGAATACCCGCATATGGACCAACATCAATTAGATAGTCAGCCTCATGCATTATTTCTTCATCATGTTCAACAACAAGAAGAGTATTACCTAAGTCCCTCATTTTTTTAAGAGAATCAATAAGTTTATGATTATCTCTTTGATGCAGACCAATTGATGGTTCATCTAATACATATAATACACCAGTTAATTTTGAACCAATTTGTGTTGCAAGTCTTATTCTTTGCGCTTCTCCACCTGATAATGTTCCTGCTTTTCTTGATAAAGTTAAATATTCTAGACCAACTTCTTTTAAGAATAATAATCTATTTTTAATTTCTTTTAAAACAAGATTTGCAATTTTTTGTTCTAAAATTGATAGTTTTAAATTGTTTATAAAATCTAATGCATTATCAATTGACATTTCTGTAAATTCATGAATATTTTTTCCACCAATTTTTACTGATAATGCAATTTCAGATAATCTTTTTCCTTGGCAAGTAGGACATAATGTTTCTTGCATATATGAACCATAATATTCTCTTTGCATTGAAGATGATGTTTCAGCATATCTTCTTGAAATTAATGTTCCAAGACCTTCAATGATTTTATTTTTTCTCATACTGATTCCACCAGTAGAGTGAATTTCATATTTAATAGGTTCTTTAGAACCATTAAAGATTATGTCTTTTTGTTCATCTGTAAAATCTTTATATGGTTTGAATAAATCTATATTATAAAAATCAAATAATGTTCTATATGTTTGCCATTCAATATTATCTGTAAATATTATATTTTTTAAATATCTAATTGCTCCATCAGCAATCGAGATATTTTCATCAGTTACAAGTAGACTCGGATCAATTGTTGATATAAAACCTAATCCATGACATGTTGGACATGCTCCCATTGGTGAGTTAAATGAAAATAATGTTGGTTCTAATTTACCTACAGTAAACTCACAATATGGACACGCATAATGTTCAGAGAAAAGTAATCTTTCATCTTCAATATCAACATATATAATTCCATCTGATAAATTACATGCTGCTTCTAATGATTCATATAATCTACTTCTAATATCTTGTTTTAGTTTTAATCTATCAACTACAACTAAAATGTTGTGTTTTTTGTTTTTATCAAGATTGATCTCTTCATCTAAATCAAAACTTTCATCATCAATAATTACTTTTGAAAAACCATCTTTTCTTAATATTTCAAGTGTTTTTTCAAATGTTCCTTTTTTTCCTTCCGCAATTGGTGATAAAATTATTACTTTAGAACCTTCTTCATATGACATTACTTTATCACACATTTGTTCAATTGTTTGTGAACTAATCTCAATATTATGTGTAGGACAAGTAGGATGGCCTATTCTTGCATATAAAAGTCTTAAATAATCATATATTTCTGTAACAGTACCAACTGTAGAACGTGGGTTTCTTGATGTTGTTTTTTGATCGATTGAAATTGCTGGAGATAATCCTTCTATAGAATCTACATCGGGTTTATCAACATTATCTAAAAATTGTCTTGCATATGCAGATAAGCTTTCAACATATCTTCTTTGTCCTTCTGCATATATTGTATCAAAGGCAAGTGAACTTTTGCCACTCCCAGATACACCTGTCATAACAACAAGTTTTCCTCTAGGAATTTCTAAATCAATGTTCTTTAGATTATTTTCACGAGCGCCTTTTATGACAATTTTACCTTGTTCCATATTATCTCCTTTCTAGCATTTGTTTAAATTCTTCCTCAGTTATTACCTGTACACCTAAATCTAATGCTTTTTGTAATTTGCTACCTGCTGCAGTTCCTGCAAGCACGTAAGATGTTTTTTTAGATACACTACTTGATGTCTTTCCACCTAAATCTTCAATTATTTTAGATGCTTCTTCTCTTGTATAAAGTTCTAATGTACCCGTTAATACAAAAGTTTTTCCTTCAAATAGATTATCTGTTGTTTGTTTTATTGGTGTTGGATTAACACCATTATTTATAAAATTATTTAATAAATCTACATTTTTTTGATGAGTGAAATAATCTAATAAACTATTAACCATTACTTCACCAAAATCTTCAATACTAATTAATTCTTCGTAAGTTGCATTACTTAAATCATATATAGTTGAATATCTTTTTGCAAGACTTTTTGCAGCTTTTGCACCTATATGTCTAATTCCTAGTCCAAAGATAAATTTATCAAATGGAGCTGTTTTTGAATTTTCAATAGCTTGTAATAAATTTTGTACTTTTTTATCTCCAAACCTTTCAAGTTGAAGTAAGTCTTTTTCATAATTTTTAAGTAAATATATATCACTAGCGTCTGTTAAATAACCGATTGAGTATAATTGTTCAATTTGTTTTTCTCCAAGACCTTCAATATCCATAGCAACACGTGACGCAAAATGAATAATACCTTCTAATATTTTACCACCACATTCAGGATTCATACAAAAATGTATTGCTTCACTATCTTTTTTTGTAATAATTGAACCACATTTAGGACAGTGTTCAATCATTTTAAATTCAGGTAACTCAGTAGTTCTTCTCGATGTATCAACATCAATTACTTCTGGAATTATTTCTCCTGCTTTTCTTACTCTTACATAATCTCCAATTCTAATATCTCTACTTATAATAAAATCTTCATTATTTAAAGTTGCACGAGATACAACAGTTCCTGATATATATACTGGTTCAAGAACCGCATTAGGTATTATTTTACCAGTACGTCCAACAGTAAAGATTATATCTTTTAGTTTTGTCGTTACAACTTCTGCTGGGAACTTATAAGCAATTGCCCATTTTGGAACCTTAACAGTATATCCAATTGTATCATATAAATCAAACTCATTTACTTTAACAACTACACCATCTGTTGCGTAGTCTAAAGTATGTCTAACTTCATCAAGTTTATTAATTGCATCAATAACTTCATCTATGTCTTTACAATGAGTAAAGTATGGATTAACACTAAATCCTAAAGTTTTTAAATAATTTAATGATTCAACTTGTGATTTTAAATTATACTTTTCAGGATTAACAATTGTATATGCAAATTGATCAAGTTTTCTTTCTTTTGTAATATTTGCGTCAAGTTGTCTTAAACTACCACCAGCAGCATTTCTTGGGTTTGCAAACAAGTCAAGCCCATTTTCTTTTCTAATGTTATTCAAATATTCAAGTACTGATTTTTTCATATATACTTCACCACGTACTTCAATATCAACATTTTGATTTAGCATCTTAGGAAGACTTTCAACCATCACCATATTTTTTGTGATGTTTTCACCAATTTGTCCATTACCACGAGTTGCGCCAAGAACAAATAGACCATTTTCGTAATGTGCTGTTGATGCAATACCATCTATTTTTAATTCAACTGTATATGTGTAATTATTAACAACTTTTCTGATTTTTTCATCGAAGTCTTTTAATTCTTCAAAATTAAATACATCCCCAAGTGACATCATTTGATATGTATGTGTAATTGATTCTAAATCAGTTTTTAAGAAAGCCCCAACATTTTGAGTGGGACTATCTTTTCTTATATACGACGGATATTTAGTTTCTAAACTTTCAAGTTCAGATATTAAACTATCATATTCAGTATCATCAATTGTAGGATTATCTAAAACATAATATTCATAATTATAACGATTTAAAAGAGTTACTAACTCATCAATTCGTTTTTTAGCATCGTTCATAAAATCACCTATTTATTTAAAAATTCTATAATTTTATCGTTTATTTCTTCCTCATAATCTGTTCTCAGCATTAAATGCCCAAGTCCATCAATAAACCACAATTCTTTATCTTTGTTTGAACAATTTTTATAACAGAATTTAGCTGATTTTTTAGGAACTAATTCATCTAATTCTCCCCATACAATTAATGAGCTTGTAGGATTATCTCCTTTTAATTGGTTAATTTTTGTAATTAGTTTACAAAATGTTAATCCATTTTTAGGTCCAAATTTCTTTATGCAGTTATCCAATGCTACGTTTTTCGTTGCATTATCATTTTTCTTTAATCGATTTATTATATGTTTTCTTTCATCAGCTGTTTTAGCTTTTAAAACATATTTTAATCTGTTAACCACACAAAATGGACTTAGGTAGTAAGTAGCAGGAGCAAGCATTACTGCTTTTCTTATTATTTGATATTTAACACATAAATATCTTGTAAGAGCTCCTCCCATAGAAAAACCTATTAAATCAACACTACCTTTTTTTAAATAGAATTCTACTTCATCTTCAACAGCTTTAATAGTAGACTCTACTCTAAAATGTTTTATTTCATTAAATTTTCCATGACCTGGAATATTTACAATGACAACATAATCATAATATTTAATTAATTCTTTTGGTAAATGATTGAAGTCTAAATAATCTGTTAGATAACCATGAATTAAAATAATTGTTTTTTTCATATTATGCAATCTTTGTTAATGTTGGATGTCCTTTTGCAATTTTTTTAATTGATTGATCTTTGTCAAATAAAATTTGAACATAAGCATCATCTTTTGCTATAACTAAACCATTACCAAAAAATTTATGATTAATACGTGAACCAATTTCGATTTCACCTGGTGTTGCAATAGTTGTATTTTTTTCTTCAACTGCTTTTGCAACTTCTTCTGCTTTTAAGTATTCCATTAAGAATCTTGACTTAGGATTTCTTACCATTCTTCCGTAAATTAATCTTCTTGATGCACATGTAATATAAAGTTTTTCTTTTGCACGTGTAACAGCAACATAAGCAACACGTCTTTCTTCTTCCATATCTACATCTTCTCTTACAGCAGGGAATATACCTTCTTCAAAACCAACTAAGAATACTGCTCTAAACTCTAATCCTTTTACTGAATGAATTGTAGAAAGAACAACACCATCTTTTGCATGATCATCAATTGTAGATGTATCAAGTAATAATTCATCTAAGCCAATTTCAATGATTTCTGCTCTTGTTAATTCTCTGTTTAAAGCGTCACTTTCTAATTGATATAAAATTGATTTAAATTCTCTAACGTTATCAATTCTATTAATTTCTTCATATTCTGCATCTTCTTCAAGCATTTTCATATAGCCTGATCTTTCAAGCATTAATTCAAAAAAATCAGGAAGATGCATACTCATTAATTCATCATGAAGTTTTGTAACTGTTTCTTTAAATTCAACTAATGCTTCTGTCTTAGAAGTATTATTATGTTCTTTGAAAATATCAATTGATTCAAGAATATCACAGTTATATTCTTTCATGTATTCAATTAATTTATTAATTGTTTTTTCACCAACACCACGGCTAGGAACATTAATTATACGTTTAAAATGAATTATTTTAGAAGGATCAGCTATAAATCTTAAATAACTAATCATATCTTTTACTTCTTTTCGTTTTAAGAAAGCAAAACTACCATAAATATTATATGGAATTCTATCTTGAATGAATGAAAGTTCAAAGTTTCTTGATAATGCGCCATTTCTATATATAACCGCAATATCACTATATTTATATCCATGATGATTAACAAGAGTTGCAATTTCATTTGTTACATATCTAATTTCATCTTCATAGTAATATGCTTCTTGTACAATAACGTCATTTTTAGAGCCTTCATTTTTACTAAATAATTCTTTAGGTTCTCTAATTTTATTATTTTTAATTAATGCATTAGATCCTTTTAAAATCATATTAGTTGAACGATAGTTTTGAACAAGTTTAATGATTTTTGCATTTGGATAATCTTCTTTAAATTTGATCATATTTTCAATCTTAGCACCCCTAAATGAATAGATACTTTGATCGTCATCTCCAACAGCAAAAACATTTTGATTTTTTCTTACAAGCTTGTTTACAATTTCATATTGTACTGCATTTGTATCTTGTAATTCGTCAACAAGAACATATTTAAATTCGTTTTGATAGAATTCAAGTACATCTGGATTTTCATCGAATAATTGATTTGTTAACATTAATAAGTCATCAAAATCAACCATATTATTTTCTTTTAAATACACTTGGTAATCTTCGTATACTTTTGTTAATAATCCTAAAAGTTCTGTGCATGAACCATTTTTATAATCACCAATATTTTTAATTGCGACTCTTGGTGTTAACATTTTTTTATTAACATCATTATTTTTATATACTTCGTTAATTACTTTTATTTGATCATCTTCATCAATAACTTCAAAATTTCTACTATATCCAAGTTTTGGTGCGTGACGACGTAAAATCATTGCACATAAAGAATGTATTGTAGATATATGTACAAGTTTAGCATCATTTTCAAGAAGTGCTGCTAATCTTTCTCTCATTTCATTTGTAGCTTTTTTTGTAAATGTAATAGCTAAAATATTAAATGGTCTAATGTTACATTCTTTAACCATGTAAACAATTCTTGAAATTAAAGTTTTTGTTTTCCCTGTTCCTGCTCCCGCAAAAACCATTACAGGCCCTTCTACAGTCTTAACTGCTTCTAATTGTTCTTGATTTAAGTTATTTAAGTATTCTTGCATATTATAGTGTAAAAGATGATTTTAACCCCGCAATTCGGTTGAAAATCAACTTATCTCCTTTTGATAAATAGTCTGTTGTAAAATAACCATTTCTGATAAATTGATATTTGTCCATTGGTTTTGTTTCTTTTAAATATTCCTCTACAAATCCTTCACATACTTTCCATGATTCAGGATTTAATCTTTCAAGGAAGTTATCTGTTGATACCTTTTCATCTAAGATTAAAGGTTCAAATAAATTAAATGTAGCTTTAGCAGCTGTACTTGCTTCAACATAGTGGATTGTACCATTTGGTTTTCTTTCATTGAAACCACTTCCTGATTTTGTTGCAGGATCATATGTACAATGAAGTTCAACAATTTCACCATTTTCATCTTTAATAACTTCGTTACATTTAATGAAATAAGCATGCATTAAACGAACTTCAATATCTTTTGAAAGACGTTTCCAGTGTTTGTTTGGTTTAACTTCACAGAAGTCTTCTTTTTCAATATAGATTTCACGACCAAATGCCATTTTATGAGCCCCAAGTGATTCGTTTTCTGTATTGTTAATTACATCAACGTATTCAACTTGATTTTCAGGGTAGTTAGTAATAACTACTTTTAATGGATTGATAATAGCCATTGGTCTTGTTGTTTCAAGTTTTAAATCTTCTCTTAAGAAGTGTTCTAACATTCCATAATCAACTGTTGAATTGATTTTTGATAAACCTGTTGATAAAATGAAGTTTTTAATTGAGTTAGGAGTAAATCCTCTTCTTTTTAAACCAACAAGTGTAGGCATTCTTGGATCATCATAACCTGTTACATATTTATCATCAACAAGTTGTTTTAAATATCTCTTACTCATAATCATATGAGTTATTCCAAGACGTCCCCATTCTATTTGACGTGGTTTAGCATCTAAATCACAGTTTGCTATAACCCAATCATATAGAGGTCTATGATCTTCAAATTCAATACTACATAAAGAATGTGTAATTCCTTCAAAAGCATCTTGTAAAGGATGTGCGAAGTCATACATTGGATATATACACCATTTATCTTTTGTTTGGTGATGATGCACATGCATAATTCTATAGATAACTGGATCTCTCATATTAATATTAGGGCTTGCCATATCTATTTTTGCACGTAATGTTTTTTCACCATTAGCGTATTTTCCATCTTTCATTTCTTCGAATAATTTTAAATTTTCTTCTACACTTCTATTGCGATATGGAGAAGGTGTTCCTGGTTCATTAATAGAACCACGATATTTTGATAATGTTTCTTGGTCTAAATCATCAACGAAAGCTAAACCTTTTTTAATTAAAAGTACAGCTTTTTCATATGTTTTATCAAAATAATTTGATCCATAATTTACTGTATGAGGTGTATAACCAAGCCATTCAATATCTTTTTTGATAGCTTCAACATATTCAGTGTCTTCTTTTGATGGGTTTGTATCATCAAATCTTAAATTTGTTGCGCCACCAAAACATTTTGAAAGTTCGAAATTTGTTACGATTGCTCTTGCATGACCAATATGTAAATATGCATTTGGTTCAGGAGGGAAACGAGTTAGAATATGATCTACAACACCAGTTTCTAATTCATTTTTCATTATTGTTTTTATAAAGTTTGAACTATCGTTCATCATAAATGTCATTCTCCTAACTAAAGTTAATTGTTATTTTTGAAAAATTCGTAATTTTTAAATATTTATTAATTATATTTTCAAATTTTTCTTCATCTTCTTTTAAATTTAAATCACTGAAATTAATTAACATTACTAGCACATTTTTAGTATCAGATGTTATAGCAGTTCTTAGTGTATCACTTGTAGGATTACCAAATCCTCCAAGATTATCAGTATATAATGGTATTTTATCAACATTGATTTTTCCTCTATTAATACCATAGTACTCATCATCTTTTGTACCAATTCTTATTAAGATGTCCCCATCAATTTTATCTAAGTCTACTACACATACACTTTTAAATAATTCAAGTGACAATATATTTCCAACATCAATTACATCACCAAGTCTATAAATGCTACCATATTTTAGTATTCTTCTAAGTAATGCCTCACATGCTGGTCTTGTATGAGAAGGATCTTTTCCAAGTTTTTTGTATCCATCTCTTGTTATTTTTATTTTATCAATATTAACAACTTCTTCAATATTAAATTTACTTTGATATTCTTTTGCTATATTTTCAAAATATAAAGAAATATCATTAGATAAATTATTTACGTCATTTTTTTCTAATAAACTAAATGTATAGGCACTTACACTAAAACTAGGTAATACATCTAATAAATTTTTACAAATTTGCAATTTCATCTTCTAATTTCTCGATTTCTTTTGCAAGTTCATCATAATTAGAACATTTAGTTTTGATATCTGAAAGTGCTATATATTTTTCTGTTATTAAAACATTTAGACTTTTCTGTCTATCATAAAGTTTCGGAAGTTTTTCTTCACAAGTTTTATATTCATCATAAATTGAAATTACTTTTGAATCTTGCGGAGTTCCTTTTAACTGATAAATTCTTGTTTGTAAACTATTCTTTTCATTAGTAAATGATGTAATAGTATCTTGTACTTGTTTAAGTTCTTCATCAATTTTTATTAAGTCTGTTTTCCCATAAGGAGTATGTAAGATTTCTTTTCTTGTTAAAGATAGTGTCTTTTCTCTTGATATAATATTTTCTAATGATGATTCAATTGAAGTAAGTCTAACTTTTGATTCATTATATTCTTTAATTGTTTTTTTGAATGCAGCATTACTTTCAATAATTTTTTTAGCCTTACTTATATATTCTTCAATATTATTGATATTATTTTCAATTGTTTCATACATTGTTTGTAAATGATTATATTCACTATTTATCAAATCAAATTCCTTTTTATAAGGATAAATTAATTCCATCTGGGCATTTAATTTTTGAAGTTGCAATTTTTTGTTAAACATAATATTTGATGGTGTGTCAGCAACACTTAAGCTATCTTTATAAGTAAGTATGATATCATCCATTTTTAAAGCAACAGTTTGATTATTATACTCTAATATTTGTAAATGTTTAATTTCATCTTTAATACTTTTTAGATTCTCATTCATCAAATTATTAAATAATTCTGAAAGTTCTTCTTTTGCTTTTTTCTTATTTGCAATTTCATATGCTAAAGCATCTAATTGTTTTTCAGTTTCTTCAAATGAAATAGTTTCAATATCTTTTGCAAGAGTCTCTTTTTGAGCAAGTAATGTATTATTTTCATTTTTAACTTCGTATTCTAATACATTTACTCTATCATACATTTCAAGAGCAATTTTTGCGTCTTCAATATATTTAACAACTTCATCATATAATGTATATTTTAAAACGTCAATAACAAAACTCATATAAGTTTTTGTGTCTTCAACAACACCAATACTTAGCTTACTTAAAAGAGTATTATAATAATCAATTGTTGTATTATATATGTTGTTTTCTTTTGTTGTTACATTGTCTGCTTCAACTTCAAATCTGTTTTTAAGATTATTTAATCTTTCTTCATTTTCTGACATTTTTTCTTCAATTTGCGTAATCTGTTCTTGAATTAATGCATTTCTATTTGCGATTAATTCTAGCATATCTTCTCTTGATGTTAATTCATCATATATTTGTTGAGCTTTTAAAATGTCTTCATCAATTACAGCGATTCTTGAATTTAATACATAGTTATGAATTTCCATGTATCTATTTGAGAAATATTCAACAAGATGATTTTCTGTATTTGGATTACTATTTAAAGAATTTAAACCAGTTACTCTTGAATTAGCACGTCTTAATTCTTCTTTAAGAAATTGAATTTCTTCTTTTAATCTTTGATTTTCTTGTTCTAATATTTCTAATTGGGATAAATTTTCGTTATAATCATTCATTATAATAAATTCTCCTCATTTACTTCTTCTCTTTTTTCGTTATTAATAATTGCACATTCAGTAGTCAAGAATATTCCTGAAATACTAATAGCACTCATTATAGCACTTTTTTCAACACTTGCAGGATCTATTATTCCTGATGTTTCCATATCAACAACTTTATCATTTAAGGCATCATACCATAAGTTATCTTTAATTTCTTTTAAAATTTCTAAGTATGATTTACCTGAATTTTCACAAATTTGAATGAATGGTGCTTTTAATGCATTTACTAGTATTTCTTTTGATGCTTTATATACATCATCATTTATATTTTCTAATCTTAATGCAATGTTATATAAAACTTTCCCTCCACCTTCAATTACTCCATATTTCATTGCGGCACGAGTTGCATTTAAAGCATCTTCTATTCTTAATTTCTTTTCTTTTAAAACTACTTCAGTTTCTGCACCTATTTTAATTTGTGCAATACCACCTAAGATTTTTGCAATACGCTGTTCTAATTTTTCTTTATCATACTCACTTGTTACATATGTAAGTTCATTTTGTAAACACTGTGCATATTGATTTATTTCATCAGTTAAACTTGTATTAGCAAGAACAATTGTTTGGTCTTTTGAAACAACAATTTTTTCCGCAATTCCAAGTACATCTGTCGAAACATCACTTAATAGCATTCCAACAGCTGAATCAACTAAAGTTGCTCCTGTTAACATACATATATCTTTTAGTTGATTAATTTTTCTTTCTCCAAAAGATGGTGCTTTAACAACAACAGAATTAAATACACCTCTAAGTTTATTTACAACAAGTGCACCTAACACTTCTTGTTCGATATCATCACATAAAATAAATAATGGTTTACTATTTTTGATTGATTCTTCTAAATATGGAACAAGTTCTTGCATACTGATTATTTTTTTATCTGTTACAAGTACAAATGGTTTATCTAAAACTGCTTCATTTTTAGCCTCATTATTAACCATATAACTTGATATATAACCTTTGTCAAGAGAATATCCTTTAACAACATCTAAATAGTCTTCTAATGCGCTCGATTCTTCGATTGTAATAATACCATCATTACCAACACTCTGGTATGCTTCTTTAATTAATGTTCCTACTTCTTTAGAACCTGATGAAATAGTTGCAATTTTTTCTAAATCTTCACTTGATTTAACTGGAGTTGCTACTTCATCAATCATTGAATTAATTATTGGTAAATAATGATTTAAACCATTTCTTAAAATAACTGGATTATTTCCTTCTTCAAGTTTTTTCATTCCTTCTTCAATCATTTTTGAAGTAAGAAGAATAGCAGTAGTTGTACCATCACCAACTAAATCATTTGTTTTAGTTGCAGCTTCAATTAAAATAGAAGCTCCTAAATTTTCATATTTGTTTTCAAGAACAATTGATTTAGCAATTGTAACACCATCATTAATAATAAGTGGAGCGCCAAAATCTTGTTCAATAACAACGTTTCTACCTTTTGGTCCAAGTGTTACTTTAACAGCATTGGCAAGAGTTAATGCTCCTTTAGCCATTTTTACTCTTGCATCATGTGAAAATAATAATTTATTACTCATATTACTCACCTACAATTGCAATAATATTTTCAATATTTGTTATATAATATTCATCCATTCCATCTTTAAATAGTTTTGGAAGTTTATCTAATACTACGATTTGTCCAACTTTAACAGTTGATACTTCTGGACCGATATGTAAAACAACATAACTATCACTACCACTGTTTGGCATATAAATACCATTTGTTTTAGTATTTTTATTTAATTTTAAAATAACATTATTATGTATTGCTTTAATCATAAACATAATCCTCCATTTAAAATTATTATAGCACACTAGTCAATTTTTTTCAAGTTTATATGTCTTTTTTTATTTAATAGATATGTTCGCGTTTTACAGTATAGGAAATAATTAAAAAGCAAAATCAATTGATTTTGCTTTTTAAAAGATATATGATATAATAATATAGAGGTGATTTTATGAAAATTTTAGTAACTGCGTTTGCCGCATTCGATAATAGAGATACTAATGTTACTACTTTAATATTAAATGAACTATCTAATAATATAAAAGGATATGGTATTAAGAAATTATATCTACCTGTTGCTTTACATTCTTCATTTAATATTGTAAAAGAACACATTGATAAACATAATCCAGACATTATTATTCTTTGTGGTGAGGCCGCAAAACGTTCTAAAATTTCCATTGAAATTAAAGCTAGAAACTCTGTTACAAAGAAATTATGTGATGAAGATGAAATTGATTTAAACAATCCAGTAATAGTAGAAAATGGTGATAATATTATATATTCAACATTCCCTACTGTTGAAGCTTTATCACAAGTTATTTCAAAAAACATTCCTGTTGAATTAAGTACAGATGCAGGTGGATATATCTGTAATGCTTTATACTATCAAGTACAAAATAATTTTAAAAATATTCCGTGTGTATTTATTCACTTCCCTCTTCCTTCAGATGAATTAGCTTTATCAAAGATGATTGAAGGTCTTTCAACTATTATAGAATCATTATAAATCTCTATCAAGAGATTTTTTTCTTTTTTTTAATAACAATACAATTCCTGATGTAGCCATAAATATAATTGTTACTATAAACGAAATCATTATAATATTCATATCATTTTCGTTTGTAATGTAATTTGATAATAATACACCGTTTACCTCACAAGAAGTAACATTTAGTTTTATTGAATCATTTACATTAATATTTACTTTTGATATGCAATCATCATTATATTCAAAATTAATGTTAAATAACTCTTCTTCTAAATAAGATGATGCTTTAATTTGAAATAGCACTTCTTCATATATATTATTTGATCCGTCTTCATATTGAAGTGATACTTCTATATATACATCCTCATCATCTAATTTTACAGAAAAGTCTTCTAAATAAGTCTTTTCTTTTTTTATTAATATATTTT
>JAZKYN010000019.1:0-8451 GCA_045612145.1 Bacilli bacterium | reverse complement strand
AGTATGTATAGTGTGTATAATAAATATTCAATGTATAATAAACAGTGGTGAAGTTAACGTTTTAGCGCATAATGAAAATATAGGTATAGAGGGGTATGACGGAATAGAATATGATGAATGTCAACCATATGGACCAACAACTTCAGGGACAACAAGTTCTTATGGAGAAAGATGGTATATATTACATACTGTAATTGATGGTATTGATAATTCAAGTCATATTGATGATGATATAAAAACAGTGTACTATAGAATTTATAATGAAGGTAGTTTAACTGATGAAGAGTGGCTTAGTAATTTTGAATATTATAGACAAATTATAATGTTTGGATTTGATAAGTGGAATTTTGTATCTGCTTATAAAGAAGATGCAAGTGGTAATCTACAAGTTATTCCTATTGTTAAACTGATTAATGCTGATACACTTGAAAACTCATCAGAAATAGAAGAACACATCGAAGTTCATGTATACAGTGATGAAGATTTAGACTATGCAGGTTACACAGAATTTGTATCTGATAGCGAAGTTTTAGAAGATACACAATATTATAATGGAGTAAAACATGCTCATTATGAAAAATGTATAATAAATTTATATCCTGCTTATCTTGGTGATAGAATTGAAGCTATAGATGCACTAAGTAGGACTGTTGCTCATGAGACTGGTCATGTTCTAGGATTAGAAGATATTGATGTTATTGAGACTATGCACATTACTCAAGCTCATCATCAAGAATTATTAATGGGATATTCTAATGAATATGCAATTGCAAGTACTGAAGTAACATACCGTGATATGGCTGGAACGTTAATAACCAGGGGGATACATACTAATAGTGATCATAAATGGTTATTTGATCCTGTTAGTTCAATGGAAAATTATAAATTAATTTGTTCAATTTGTAATTGTGTTAAGTATGTAGATAGCCTAGAAGGTATTTCATATGATATATATAAATCTTGTGGTGACGATCACAGATTAGAAAGTGGAAATATGATGCCGGTAGCTAGATTTATTGATCAAGATTATTGGAAGTGTAGATATTGTAAACATACAGTATCTGATTTACTTGGAGCATTCCAACAATATATGTATATTGGTATATATAATGAAACTACTCATACACTTAAAAATAATGTTTTAGGTTTAGAATATTTAGTTGAAGAACAACATGATTATAAAGTTGATTTAGGTGATGGACGTTTAAAATGTAGTCAATGTCCAGTATGTAATGATGGATCTATTCATGTAGTTTATGATGAAGAAATATCCATGGAATGTGTTATGGATGAATTTAGTGATTCAGATATATATTTAGAAAATGATACTAAATTATATAAACTTGATGTTAAATGTAATGGTAACTATCATATTCAAGCAAGAGGAATAGATAACGTTATTCTTGAATTGTTTGATAGCGACTTAAATCTTATTAATAGAAAGTTTAATGTATCAAAAGAAGAATTCCTGACAACATTTGATGGTATCTTAAATGAAGGAACATATTATTTACGTGCAAGATATGATGATTTTACGAAAACTGGAGAAATTATTTTAAATGTTTCAACTAATGATTCATTTTACGATATAGCAATTGATTATCTTGATGATGTAGATGTGTTAAATCATATGCATAATTCAAAGGCTCAATTTAAATATAATGATGGATTTAATAGATTAGTAGAAATTAAACTTTTAGTTAATCCTGAGGTATATTTATATGAGGGTACTATAAGTGTAACAAATAAAGATGGGGATTTTATTTCAAAATTCTCTACAAGTATAGATGATTTAGCATATTCTAAAGATGGTCAAAAAAGCATAATTGTATATTTGAATAAAAATACAGATTATGTGATTAATGTAAATTTAAATTCACAAGAAGTTGATAGTGCTATATTAAGTATTGATATGCTTGATAGTTTTGTATTTAATCCATTTGAAAATGTAAATCATACATTTTTAGATACAGATTATTCTATAGGTGATTATATATTAAATGCATATACAACACAACATGGAAAATATGGAATTCAACTTGAATTTGATGGGAATGAATTATGTGATGCGACAATGGTAATAATTAAAAAAACTATTGAAGCAAATTATCAACCTGTATATAGTGTACAATCTTATGATTTAAGTACACTTGTAACTGAATCTAATTTAGCAACATTAGAATTTACATACATTCCAGATTGTACATATTATGTTGGTATTTTTGGCGGTAATATATTAGAACATATTCATCTAGAATTTTATCGAAAAATCACAAATACTCAAGATTTAATTATAACTGATCCATCTAGTGGATATGAATGTGGAAGTGAAGTAACTCTAAATAATGGGTTGTATTTAGGAAATACTCTAACTGAAGGATATACTAGATGTTTATTCTTCGAAAATGGAGCTCCTTCTAATTCTAGACTTGATTATTATTGGTATTCTAGTGATACAGATGTACTGGATGTTTCAATTTATGGAACTGTTTTAGGATATAATGTAAATTTAGATCGACAAGTATGTATTAATGCAGTCTATAAATTTAATACGTCTATAGTATATCAAATATATTTAGTAGTTAAAGATGAAGAAATTACAACACCGAAATATATAGAGTATGAACTTGAGCTAAATGTAGGTGATTTATATCAAATTGAAGCAGATCATAGGTGGCCATCAACAACTTTACAAAATTTCACTTGGACAACGTCTGATAGTTCTGTTGCGCTAGTTAGTATATGGGGTACAATTAGACCACAAGCAACAGGAACTGTTATTGTTCAGGGACACTATCATTTAAATGAAAGATATTATATTGTTTTGCGTATAAATGTTACTTAAATAGGGGGAGAATAACAATCTAGGTATGACCTAGGTTGTTTTTTAATTAAATTAATCATAGCAATATTATTGAAAAAGTTGTTAAAAAATAGTATAATGTTTGTTAAGAACTTAACAAAGGAAAAGAATTTTTATGAAAGAACATTTATTTGTTAAAATTAAAAAGTCATATAATATAATAACTGAATTAATGCAAAAACATGCCAAAAAATACGGAATTAATCACATCCAATTAAGTATAATATTATTAGCGTCAAATAGTGAAGTTAATGTTTCAACGCTTGCGGCAACATTAGATATTACAAAATCAGCCGTATCACAAGCTATAACAAGTTTATTAGTTAAAAGACTTGTAACAAGACAAGTAGATTTAGATGATAAAAAAATATATTATATTAAACCAACAAAAAAAGCATTAGATATAAAAGATGATATATATAAATGTAATGAAGAAAAGTATCAACAACTTTTAGAAGAAATGACTATAGAAGAAATTATACAAATGGATTCGTTAATAAAAAAATTCAATTCAATTTTAAATAAGTTTTAGTATGGAGGAAATATGTTAAAATTAGAGAAAATCGTAAAAGTTTATTCTAGTGGTGACACAGCAGTAGAAGCACTTAAAGGGGTTAGCTTAAACTTTCGAGCTAATGAGTTTGTTTCTATTCTTGGACCATCAGGTTGTGGTAAAACGACATTATTAAATATTATTGGTGGTCTTGACAAATATACATCAGGTGATTTAATCATTAATGGTGTATCAACAAAAGAGTTTACTGATAGAGATTGGGATGTATACAGAAATCATAGGGTTGGATTTATTTTTCAAAGTTATAATTTAATACCACATCAAACAGTTTTAGAAAATGTAGAACTTGCTTTAACAATAGCAGGTCTTGAAAAAGAAGAAAGAATTGAAAAAGCAAAAAAAGCTCTTGATAGGGTTGGCTTAAAGGGATTATATAATAAAAAACCAAATCAAATGTCTGGTGGACAATGCCAAAGGGTAGCAATAGCTAGAGCACTTGTTAATGAACCAGAAATTTTACTTGCTGATGAACCAACTGGTGCACTTGATACAACTACTTCAGTTCAAATTATGGAGCTAATCAAAGAAATTTCTAAAGAAAAATTAGTTATTATGGTTACGCATAATCCTGAAATTGCTGAACAATATTCAACAAGAATTGTAAGATTATTAGATGGTGAAATAAGTAGTGATACCAATATTTGTTCAAATGAAGAAGAAGCTTCTGAAATTGTTAAAGAAAAATCAACAAAAGAAAAAGCAAAAATGTCTTTAAAAACAGCTTTAAAATTATCAGGAAGAAATCTATTAAGTAAATTTAAAAGAACTCTTCTTGTAGGTATTGCTGGATCAATTGGTATTATTGGTGTTTCTTTAGTTCTTGCTCTATCTAGTGGTATTAAAGGATATATTGATACTTTACAAGAAGATATGTTATCTGGTAATCCGATTATGGTTACTGAAACAGCATACGATATTAATTCAATGATGTCATCAATGTCAGAATTAGAACAAACTGAAATTGTAATAAAAAATGGAATTGTAAGTGTTAATTCAATAATGGAAAGTTTAGCTAAAAGAGCTGAGACAATGACATCTTTAATTGTTTCAAACGAAATTTCTGATGAATATATAGCATATTTAAATGCAATGCCAAAAGAATACATTGAAACAATTACCTATGATTATGGTTTAGATATATCAAATAATATTTATACAGAATTCAAACACTTTAAAGGTGAGGAAGGAAATCTAACATCACTAAGTGCAATAAAAAATATATATAAATCATTATTACAAGATACTGATTTTAGTGCTTCATCTACTATTATATCAACATTATCAGATCCAATAAGTAGAGCTATTGATAACGAAGATTATATTTATAAACAATATGATTTAGTTGAAGGTAAAATGGCAAAAGAAAAAAATGAAATAATGATTGTTATTGATAAAAACTCACAACTTTCTGATCTAACTCTTGCACAACTTGGTTATTATTCAGAAGAAGAATTTATTAATTATGCATTTAAAGCATTTCAAAGTGTTACTGAAGAAGAATATGATGAAAACTTAATAATTGAAGAATTTACATATGAAGAATTACTAAACAGATCATTTGTTTGGTATCCAAATGATGAAATCTTTAATAAACAAACAAATCAACTTCTTAGTGCATATAGTCCATTTACATATAATCATGTTGTTAATGATGAATTTGAAAATGGATTAGAATTAAAAGTTGTTGGTATTTTAAAACCAAAACCAGAAATTAATTATGGTTCACTTGGAACAGGTTTCTTTTATACACAAGCTCTAGATGATTATATACGTTCGGTTAATTTTGATAGTGAAATTGTAAATTATATGAAAGATAATAATAAATCTACAATAACTGGTACTTCAGTAAAAGGCGAAAATGGTTATACAATGAATATGGGTGTAACATATGAATATGAGTATGGATATTCACTTAATAATGTAAAGAAAGCAGTTGGCTTTGTTGGTAGTATGTCACTTACATCACTTGTTTCAGGTATGTTAGGAGGAATGATGGGTGGTTCTGCAAGCGGAACATCTGGAGACATATATACATTGTCTCTTAGAGCTCTAGGTGGAGAAAGATTACCTAATTCAATATATATATATCCGATAGATTTTGAATTAAAAGAACTTGTACTTGATTATATGAATGCCTGGAATGAAGAAGGAGATATTACTGTTAAATACGAAAAATTATTAGATGATGGCACAATTGAAGTAATTGAAAAAACATTATCAAAATCAGAAAGAGCTGAAATAACACATACAGATACATTATCACTTGTAATAAAGATGATTAATACAATGATTACAATAGTAACAACAGCATTAATAGCCTTTACTGCAATATCGCTTGTTGTTTCAACAGTAATGATTGGTATAATAACATATGTATCAGTAGTTGAAAGAACAAAAGAAATTGGTGTAATCAGATCACTTGGTGGACGTAAAAAGGATGTTGCTAACTTATTTAATGCTGAAACATTTATTATCGGTTTAGTTGCTGGTTTAATTGGAATATTAGTAACTTATTTCATATCATTTATTGCTAATATAATAATTGGTAAACTTACAGGTATTTATACACTTGTTGCTTTAAAATGGAATCAAGCTTTAATAATGGTAACAATAAGTGTTGTACTTACATTATTCTCTGGAATTGTCCCTTCAAAATCAGCTGCAAATATGGACCCAGTAAATGCACTTAGAACGGAGTAATATGAAAAAAATATTTAGTTTATTAATAGTATTATTTACATTTGTTTTATTAACATCTTGCAATAATAATATTATTCCAAAAGGATATACATCACAAAAAACATATAGTGATGCGACAATTGAACAAATTGGTCATACTATTCAATATACAGTTTTTAAATATGAAAACACACCTAACTTATCAAAAAATAGATTTTTAGAAACTGTTAAAGATGAAGATAAAACATTACTTGAAATATTTTTAATTGAATATAATTCAAAATTAGAAGAATATGATTTAATTTGTGAAACACATGAATTCAAAGAAAACTTCAAAGTTGATATAAATAATATTTCAAATGAAGATTATATTTATATTGATTATCGTACAAATGATACATCATATGAATATTTTGTAATATATTATTTTGAAACTTCATTAAACGAGTTATATTTTTTACAATTAATATATAAATAAAAACAATCCCTATAAGATTATTTCTTATGGGGATTATTTTTTAATGACAAATTTTTAAAAAAAGTATATAATATATATACGATGCCTCTATAGTTAAATGGATATAACAAACCCCTCCTAAGGGTTAGTTACAAGTTCGATTCTTGTTGGGGGCACCATTAGAATGTGCCTATAAGTCATCAATATGAATCATAGATTCATAATGTTTATAGTGAAAATATAACGATTTTTACAACAAAATCAGGGAATTATGCATCTATTTAGGTGCATTTTTTATTATCTTGAGAAGTTATTAGATTTTAACAATTAAAGATATTTGAATATAGGGCATTTTAAGGTGATTAGAAATTTAGTCAGTTGATGGGATGTGAACCTTAATATAATTTGTCAGTAGGCATATTGTTTATAGGTATAAATTATACTCCGTAATTCTGATACGTCTAAAAATCCAGTATTGCCTTGTAAACATTATGTTTTACAGGATATTTTTTAATACTACAAAAAAATGCATAAATACGCAAAAAAATAATATATAATTTTACATTTTGGATAAAATGTGTTAAAATATTAAAAAATATTTTACTATAATGTATATGGAGAAATATATGAAATTAACAAAGAAAAATATGATACTATTAAGTTTTACATTATTCTCTTTATTCTTTGGTGCTGGGAATTTAATATTTCCTCCACTTTTAGGATCACAGTCAGGAAGTAATGCTACAGGAGCCTTTATAGGTTTTTTAATAACAGCGGTAATATTACCAGTTCTTGGAGTAATTGTTGTTGGTAAATTTGGAGGATTAACTAATCTTTCAGGAAAAGTTGGCTCAATGTTTGCATTAGTATTTACATTACTAATATATTTATCAATTGGTCCAGGACTTGGAATACCAAGAGCAGGGTCAGTTCCATTTGAAATGGCTATTGCACCATACTTAAAAGAAGGATCTAATTTAAAACTATGGATGTTACTTTATACATCAGTATTCTTTTTAATAGTATTATTCTTATGCTTAAATCCAGGAAAACTTGTAAAAAGAATAGGTTCATTTTTAACACCAAGTTTATTAATATTAATAGTTGTAATGTTTATTGCATTTTTATTTAAAGCAACTAAAGGTGTAGCATCACCTGATGAATTATATCAATCACTTCCATTTTTACAAGGGTTTGTTGATGGATATCAAACAATGGATACAATTGCGGCACTGAATTTCGGATTAGTAATTGTACTGACTTTAAATTCATTTGGAATAACTAAACATAAAGGCGTAATAAAAAATACAATACTTGCAGGAATATTTGCAGGAGTTATTTTAGCAACAGTATATTTAATGTTAACAATTATGGGAACATATACTTCAGATGTATATCCGGATTATGCAAATGGAGCATTAATATTACGACAAATAATGTATGATTTATTTGGAGGTTTTGGAGCTTTCTTCCTAGCCGCAATTTTTACTCTTGCATGTCTTACAACTTGTGTGGGTTTAACAAATTCAATTTCAGCATTTTTTGAAAAACTATTCAAAAAAGTATCATATACTAAATGGGTAATAATTATAACAATAGCTTCATTTTTAATATGTAATCTTGGATTAAATATGATTTTATCAGTATCAATTCCAATCTTAAATGCAATTTATCCTGTTGCTATAGTATTAATTATTCTTGGATTATGTGATAAATATATTCAAAACAATAAATATATTTATAAATTATGCATTTATGGAACTTCAGTAATAAGTATTATATATGCAATTGATCAATTAGTAAATTTAGGATTTGTTACAAATATATTAAATTATATCCCTCTATATTCAAATGGCTTTGGCTGGGTTATAATATGTT
>JAZKYN010000018.1:0-14791 GCA_045612145.1 Bacilli bacterium | reverse complement strand
TATTACTTATTTAACTATAAAGCTTTTTGTATAACTTAGAAAAGAGAATATTATAAAAATTTATTAGAAAGGATTAAATTATGATTAAAGTTTATTTTAATAATCAGTTAATTGAAGTTCCAATTGGTACTAAAGTTATTGATTTATTAGATGAATCAGAAAAAACTAATTATGTTGTTTGTCAAATAGGTTCATTAATAAAAGAACTTAACTTTGAATTAACTGAAAAAAACAATGAAATGAATATTATCCCAATAAGCCTTAATAATATTGAAGCAAGTAAAGCTTATGAAGCAACGTTAAGATACATTGTTTCAATGGCATTTTATCGATTATATCCTGGCATTAATATTCGTTTTAGTTATAATGCTTCAAGATCTGTATTTTGCGAGATTTTAACACCCGGTTTTCACTTATCTCGTGTAACAGAACAAATTATAAATGAAGTAAATAAAATTATTGAAGAGAATCTTCCTATTGAAAGAATTCTTGTATCTATTGAAAAAGCCAAAGAAATTTACAAAGAGTACAATCATTTAGACAAAATGGAGATTTTAAAATATCGTCCTGAAGATAGTGTTCATTTATATAAATGTGGTAATTATTACGACTATATGCATTCTTATATGGCACCATCTACTGGTTGTATTAAAAATTATACTATTAGACCTTATAGTCCTGGTATTATTATTCAATATCCTAGATACGAATTAGAAGCTGAAATTCCTGAATTTGTTGAAGAAACAACATATGGTAAAACTTTAAGAAAAGCATATCAATGGAGCAAGAAAGCAAAACTTCAAAAAATTGCTGATATAAACCATAAAGTAGAAGAAAATAATATTAATGAATTTATTCAAATGTGTGAAGCAAAACATAATAAAATGTTATCAGAACTAGGAGATAACATCGAAAAGGATATTGAAAACATTCGATTAATTGGAATTGCAGGCCCATCTTCTAGTGGTAAAACAACATTTTGTAATCGTTTAAGAATTGAATTATTATCAAGAGGTATCAATCCTGTAACAATATCAATGGACGACTATTATCTTGCAAAAACTGAAATTGCAAAAATTCAAAATAGACCAATTAATGACTTAGACTTAGAACACATTAACTGTCTTGATATTGAACAATTTAATAAAGATTTATTTGATTTAATTAATGGTGAAGAAGTTACTCTTCCTTACTTCAATTTTAAAACTGGACTTCGTGAAGAAGGAAAGACAATTAGAGTTGATGAAAATAGTCCTATTATTATTGAAGGAATTCACGCTTTAAATGAAAAATTAACTTCTTCTATTCCAAAACATCAAAAGTATAAAATTTACATTGCACCACAAGCACAAATTAATATTGATGATCATTCACCACTTAATACAACTGACTTAAGATTAATCAGACGTATTGTACGTGATATGAAATATCGTAATTGTCCTGCAATTGATACAATTAAAATGTGGCCTTCAGTTAGAAATGGTGAATTTAAATGGATTTATCCAAATCAAGAAGGAGCAAACTTTGTATTTAATTCAGAGCTTTCATATGAACTTTGTGTTCTAAGAACAAAAGCTCTTTCTGCATTAAGAGAAATCAAACCAACAGAACCAGAGTATATTGTTGCGAATAGATTAATTAAATACTTAAAATACTTTAGACCAATTGAAAGCGAAGAACTAATTCCATGTAACTCATTACTAAGAGAATTTATTGGTGGAAGTTGCTTTAAATGCTAAAAAACTTGACAATTTATTGTCAAGTTTTTTATTTTAATTTATACATTATTATTGCTGAAGCAATACTTACATTAAGTGATTCAACATCTGCATTCATAGGTATTTTAATATTTTGATCCATTAATTCTAATATTTCTTTACTCATACCTCTTGCTTCATTACCCATGCAAATAGCAAATCGATTTACTTTTTTTACATCATCTAAAAATACTGCTTTATCAAGTGATGTACCAAAACATTTAATATTATTTTCTTTTAATATTTTTACTGCTTCTTTTAAATCCATTTTTATAAGAGGTATTTTAAATAATACTCCTTGTGTTGATCTTAGTACTTTATCATTATATAAATCAACTGTATTATTACTCATTACAACCCCATCATAACCAAGAGCAGCAGTTGTTCTTATTATTGTTCCAAGATTACCTGGATCATTAATTTCATCAAGTAATAATAATTTTACATTTTGTTGTTTGATTAACTTTAATAAAACATCTTTTGAATGATCTTGCATTCTTACAATACCAAGAATGTTTTGAGGAGTTTTTGTTGATGATAGTTTTTCAATAATTGGCATTGTAACTAAGTATTTTGTTACTTTATTAAATTTTGAAAAGTTCTTTTCATCTGTTGTAATTATACCTTCTAAAAAAGGAGTCTTAGATGCTTCTTCAACAAGATGATATCCTTCTATTAAAAATTTTTGTTCTTTATTTCTAGTTTTTTTATCAGTTAATGATAAAAAGTATTTTACTCTTTCATTATTAACTGATGTAAGTGTTATTATGTTTTTCATGATATACCTCTTCTACTAACAAGAAAGATTTACGTATATTATTATATCATATTTCTATTATTATTTCCACTTTATTAAATTTTCAAATAAAAAAGTGCAATTATTAATATTGCACTTTTCTTAATTATTTACCTTGTAAATTAGATTGAGCCATAGACACTAAACGACGAGTGATTTCACCACCAACAGAACCGTTTTGACGTGCTGTTGCATCTGGGCCAAGGTTAACTCCAAGTTCATTAGCAACTTCATATTTCATTTGATTGATTGCATTTTCAGAACCAGGTACTACTAATCTATTTTTAGAGTAAGATGATTTATTCATGTATTTCACCTCCTGTCAAAATTAGTATTAACAACTTTTAATTTATTATTACAAATTTTTCAGTGGTAATTAATGGTTAAAATAAATCATCAACGTTTGTTATTGTTTGTTCTTTTTGTTGTTTTCTTAATATGTAATCACAATGTCTATTTGCTTTTAATACAATTCTTTCTGTATTTTCTATTGCTCTTTCAATCATTGGTTCAAAATCAATTTTTGATTCTTCTTTGATTGATGTTTCAAGTTGAGGTTTGATTTGTGGGTGTTTTGGTACAAACACTGTACAACAATCTTCATATGGTAAAATTGAAATATCGTATGTTTTGATTTTTACTGAAATATCTACAATATCTTGTTTGTCAAATGTTGCAAGTGGTCTTATTACTGGAATTGTCGCAACACTTTCAATAGTATTCATACTTTCTAATGTTTGGCTTGCAACTTGACCAACATTTTCACCATTAACGATAGCAAGTGCACCTAGTTTGTTCGCAAGACGTTCTGTGATTCTATACATCATTCTTCTCATAATTGTAATACAGTAGTCATCTCTTGCATGATCATATATAGCTTTTTGAATTTCTGTAAATGGAACAATATGTAAATTAATTCCTAAATATTCACTATATGGTGATATTACTTCAAGTAAATCAATTACTTTTTGAACAGCCATATCTGATGTATATGGTGGTGCCGCAAAATGTACTGCTTCAATTGACATACCTTTTTTGATTGCTAGATATCCCGCAACAACACTGTCTATTCCACCAGATACCATTAACATTGTTTTTCCAAGACAACCTGCAGGAAGTCCACCAAGTCCCATATATGTATTTGTGAAGATAAATGTTCCTTCTAGTCTTACATCTAAATTTAATATAAAGTCTGGATTATGTACATCTGCTTTTAATCCTTCAATATTTCTAAATAAATATCTACTTACTTCTTTTGTTATTTCGATTGATGTTAAAGGAAAGTTTTTATCTCCTCTATTTGTTTCAACTTTGAATGTTTTTTTACCACTTGCTATTTCTTTTAATACAAGTTCTTTTGCCATCTCATATATTTCTTCAAGTTTTGATTCACATCTTGATACTACACTAAATGAATATAATCCTGGAATTTTCTTTAAGATTTCAATAATAGGTTCTGAATCATGATTATTTAGCATGATATAAAATCTTAATCCTCTTGATTCAAATGTTAAATCTTTAAATTCCTTTAGTGCTCTTTTTATATGATTTGTAATTCTATTTGTAAATTGTTTACGGTTTGTTTTTTTAAGACTTAATTCACCGTATCTTATTAAAATATGATTTTCCATTTTATAATTTCCTTATACTTTCTAACTTTTCTACTAACTTGTCAATTTCATCAAGTGTATTATGATGTGATAAACTTATTCTTATCATGTTTATTGCACGAACATTATCTTTGGTAATTGCATATATTGCACGTTCTATTGTTTCTACTTTTTCATTACATGCAGAACCAATCCCAACATAAATCCCTGCTTCTTCTAAGTAATGCATTGCTGTTTCACCTTTTAGATTATCAATACTTATACTTAATACATATGGTGTATATAATGCATTCGTTTTATTTAATTTGATATATTCTAGTTTTTCTAATTTTTGGATTAAATAATCGTATAATTTTTTGACATAATTATAATGATTGTCTCTTTGTTCAATTGCAAGTCTTAATGCTTTTGCACTTGATACGATAAGTGATGCATCAAGTGTTCCAGGTCTTATTTCTTTTTGTTGATGTCCCCCTTTAAGTATTGGAGAAAGTTGGATATTTTTATTTGTAATAAGTGCACCAACATTTTTTAGACCTTCTATTTTATGGAATGTTATTGAAAATAAATCTATATCATTATAATCAAAATCTTCTTTTATTTTTGCTATTCCTTGTACTGCATCTACATGTAGTTTTGCGCGTGAATTATTTTTTACAATTTCAATTATTTCTTTAATTGGATTAATACTTCCAATTATATTATTCACCCACATTGTTGATACTAAAATGGTATCTTTTGTAAGAGAGTTTTTTAATTCTTCTAAATCAACAATTCCATTTTCGCATTTTAAATATGTTACATTAAAACCTAAAGTTTCTAAATTTTTAAATACATTATAAACTGATGGGTGTTCTATATATGTTGTTATGATATGTTTACCTTGATTTAGATATGGCATACATATTCCCATTATTGCAAGATTGTTTGCTTCAGTTGCACCTGATGTATAATATATATTTTTATTATTTAATTTTAATGTTGTTTCAATTTGTTTTGTTGCTTTATCAATTAAATTATTTACAATTACAGAACCATTATACATACCACTTGGATTAAACCAGTATTCTTCATTTATTTTATTATATGTATCTAGTACTTCTTTTAATGGTTTTGTGGTTGCAGTTGAGTCAAAATAAATCATTTTTTATCACCTATTTTCTAATACTATTATATTATACTACAAAAGCAAAACTTTTGCAAAATTATTAAATCTTGATATAATATAAATACAAGGAGGAAGGTTTATGAAACATATTGAATTCGTACCATCAGGTGTATGTGCAAAAGTTATCAGTTTTGACTTAGATGATAATGGTACTATACATAACCTTAATTTCTTAGGAGGATGTCCTGGAAATTTAAAAGCAATCTCCAAATTACTTGAAGGAGCAAAAGCTAAAGAAGTTGCTGGTATTTTAGCCGGTAATACATGTGGACCACGTCCAACAAGTTGTGCAGATCAATTATCTAAAGCTTTAAATGAAGCATTAGACGCAAATAATTTAGCTTAATAAGAAATGGAACTAACAATCGTTAGTTCCATTTTTTTAATCATTTTTTATTTTGTAAATATAGTTATTACCTTTTTTACCAATTCGTTCAACTACTTCTAAATGAGTTAATATATTTAAAGTTACTGTTGAAAGAGTTTTATTAATTTTAGCATTTTTCTTTAAATCAAGTGATGTAAAGTTTTCTTCTAAATTTAAGCCTTCAAGTAGATTTATATAATCAGATTTTTTATTAAAATCATATATATGATATATGCTTTTTGGTATTTGTTTTTCTCTGACATATCCACTACTTCTTGCGTGTTTCTTTTCAACAACATATCTGTATTCATCCATATCAATTAAAAATATTTTTAAACTTAGATTTGGATTATTTAAATATGACTTTATTTTATAAAGTTCTTTAAATACTTCAAAGACTTTCCCTGTTTTTGGAGATTTAGTTGGACCTTCTATTTCTCCTGTTTCAAATACTTTATATATATTCTTTTTATGAGAAATTGCATGTACAATGGTAACTTTATGTTCTATTAAGAATTCACTTAACTTATTACGTAGTTTATCAAATCCTCTTGTTTGGATTTCATAAATCATTTCATTATCATAAACATCCGCATAAAGAATACCACTGTTTGATTTCTTTATTTTTATTTCATGTTTTGTATCATCACTACATAAATAATATTTTAATGTTTTATGAAGTATTTTTTCTTTTTGAATTCCTATTACATTTTCTTCTTTTATGAAGTTTGTCGCAAGAACGTATGATTGTTCTAATTTGTCGTTATACTCTTGCATATTTTCTTGATACAACTCCAATTAAAGAGAAAGTGATTAAGAAGAATAAATTAACAACAACAACACTTGCTCCAAATGGGAATGATGTAAAGATAAAGAATGCAATTAAGAATGATACAATTGAAATTAATGCTGATGAAAAAATAACGTGTTTGAATTTTTTAAACACTTGCATTGATGAAAGTGCAGGGAAAATAATTATACTTGAGATTAATAATGTTCCCATAATTCTCATACCAATAACAATTGTAATTGCTGTAAGTGATGCAAATAAAATGTTGAATGATCTTGTATGTATTCCTGTTGCTCTTGCAAATGATTCGTCAAATGTTACTGAGAATATTCTATTATATAATAATAAGAATGTACCAATTACAAGTGAACTTGTAATTAACATTATTATTAAATCTTGTTTATTAGCAAATACGATACTTCCAAACATTAAACTATTAATATCTGTTGTAAATCCACCATGTTTTATTGAACCGACCAAGTAACCTATTGCAAGTGCACTTGATGAGAATATTCCTATTGCCGCATCACTATTAACTTTTTTACTTTCACCAATTCTTAGTAAAATGTATGCCGCAATCACAACAAATGGAATTACAACAATAATAGGAGCGTCTGTTAATCCTAGACCTAAAGCTACAGAGTATACTCCAAAACTTACATGGCTTAATCCATCACCAATCATTGAGTATCTTTTTAGTACAAGTACTACACCTAAAATTGATGCTGTTAAAGAAAGTAATATACCAACTATTAAAGGGTATTTTATTATATCAAAATTATTAATTAGGTTTCTTAAAATTCCATCACTCATTTTAGTCACCTACCTCAAGTAATTGATGTCTTGATAATATGTATTCTTTTTTCATATGTTCTTTGTATTCTTCTGGGTTTCCACAGAATAAACAACCTTGACTTAAATGGAATACTTTTGTAGAATATTTTAATAAGTCTTCAATGAAATGAGAAACTATGATTATTGTAACACCAAGTTCTTTATTAATTTTTGATAATGCATTATGAAGGTTTTTTGCTGATGTAGCATCAAGTCCTGTAAATGGTTCATCTAGTATTAATAATTTATCAGTTGCACAAAGAGCTCTTGCAAGCAATACTCTTTGTTGTTGTCCACCAGATAATTCACTATATGATCTGTTTTCAAGATTTGATATTTCTAAAACTTTCATCATATCTCTTGTTCTTTTTGCTTCTGCTTTATTGTAGAATGGTCTAAAACCAGTTCTATTTAAACAACCAGATCTTACTACTTCATATACAGATGCAGGGAAGTTTGCAAGATTTTCATTGTGTTGTGGAAGATAACCAATTGATTTTTGGCTTAAATCTTTTGTGAAATTTATTTCACCTCTACTTTTAGGAATTAAACCTAAAATAGTTTTAACAAGAGTAGACTTACCACTACCATTGTCGCCAAATAAACATACGTATTCGCCTTCTTCTATTGTAAAATTAAGGTTTCTCATTACGATTCTATTATCGTAACCAATTGCTAAATTTTTACATTCTAATATCATAGCCTACTCCTTTCCTAAAGTATTTATAATTTCTTCGTCAACTTCTAGCATTTTTGCTAGATTTATTACATTTGTTTTTAAAATATTTAAATATGAGAATTGTGGATTACCAAATTCAAGTGAACTTAAATTATGTCCTGAATGAAGTACAATAATTTCTGCTCCAGTATGATAAGATATCATTTCACACGCTTCTTGATTAACTAGTTCTTTTGCGAAAATATATTTAATATTGTTTTCTTTCATATGATGAATCATATGTTCTAATTCACTAAGTGATGGTTCAGTTTCAATAGAACATGTTGAATATATAAGTTCATAATCTAAGTTATAAAAATGAGCCCAGTAATAAAATGTAAATGGTGATCCAAAATACATTGTTCTTTGTTTTGCATTCTTTGTTACAACTTTTAAATCTTCATGAATACTTAATAATTCATTAATATATTTTTGTGTACTATTTTCAAGTGCAATTTGTTTTGTTCCAAGTGGGTCTTTGATTTTTTCTTGAATCGCATTTTTTATTTCAGTTACCATATATGTTGCATAAACAGGATATAACCAGTAATGTGGATCATATGTATGAGCATGTGAATGTTCATGCGTATGATCATGTTCTTCTTCTTCACCATCTTCAACTGCAATTAGTTCAATATTTTCGTTTTTTGATAAGTTTATAACTTTTGTTTTTGATGAAAACTCTATACTATTAACCCAAGTTTCCATATCATCTGCTGTATATATGAAGATATCTGCATTCTTTATTTTTATCAAATCTTCGATACTTGGATCATATGTATGTGAATCTTGACCTGGTTTTATAATCATTGTTACATCACATAGATTTTTTGTTTCTTCGCTTGCATCAAGTATTTCTTTTGTCATACTGTATTCTGCATAAAGTGTTGTTACAACTTGTATTTTTGTAGTTGATTTTATGATATAAGCACAACTACTTACATATGTTGTTAAAATTAATAAAATGATTGTTGTAATTAATTTTTTCATATTTTGCCCCCCTCACATTCTTTACAATAACCATACAGCATTGTTTTTTTGTTATCAATTTTTAACCCATATTCATCCCCAATTTTAGATGTAATTGTATCAACAAGTGGGTTTTTTATGTGTAATATTTTACCACATGTTTGGCATCTAAAATGAATATGATTATTTTCATTACAATTACTATATTGATAACATGAAACGTTACTATCTACATTATATTTAATTAGTTCACCACTAGAAATCATTGTATCTAGTGTTCTATATAGTGTTGCCTTACTAACTAATTTTTTATCACATACAAGGATAGATAATAATTGTTCAGCTGTAAAATATTCATTTGGATTATTTAGAAATATATCTTTTATTGAATTTTTTTGTTTTGTATTATATATTTTAGCACTATTCATATTATCCTCCTTTTATAATAAATTGCGACACAGTCTTAATTTATTATACTATATTTTTTAATTTTTTGCAATGAAAAGAAGAAGCTTTTTTATTATAAACAATAAAAAATTAGGCACGTTTTACGTACCTATTTTTTGTTGTTTTTTATTATTCTATTACTTCTTTCATTACTTCTTTTGTATTACATTTTGGACAAACAAGAACCTTCATTCCAATACCAGAATTGTATGCCCTAATATCTTTTGACAAACTTATTTTAAACACATGATTACAACTTGGACATTTATATGAATAAGTTTTTATTCTTAAAATATGAATTGCAAGATATAAACCTATTATAAGAGGTAAATATACTGCAAGGACATATAAAATAATTTTATATTTAATTAAAAATACAAATCCTAATACAAATACAACGATTAATGCGAAGTATATTAATTTTAAAATGTTTATTAGTTTAATTTTTTTATCCATTTTTATTCATTCTTTCTTCTAAAATTTTTTCCATTTGTTTGCTGATTAAAGTATATTCTTCATTTTCAATGATATCACTTGCAATAAATAATAAATACATTACACTTTCAATATCATTTAGTTTTTTTGTATATTTGATGAACTCATCAATTGCTGTTACAACAAGATCTGAAACATGATATTGAATATTATTATTAATAATAAGTTCTTTATCTTTTTCTGATACTTTTTCATTATTTAAATATGAATTACTCATATTCAATAAGGCAGTACTTAATTCACCATTTTTTGAACTATAATATTTACTTAACATTTTATAACAATATGAAAGTTGTTCTTTTGTATATGCATATTTTAAACTTTCTATTGTTGATTTAAACATTTCTTGTTCTTGATTTGTTAAGTCATATAAATATATTAATTCTTGCAGTATATACTGACATCTTGGATTAAATACAAGACCTTCTTTTAAAGCTTTTATTGCTTCAACATAGTTTTCTTCTTTTTCATAAATTGTTGCAAGTTGATACATATAATAAGCAACAGGTTCTGGATATCTTCTAACGTGAAGTTTTTTTGCATTTTTAACATTTTCACAGAAAATATAATATTCTATCATTTGATCAAAATCATAGAAGTTTTGTTCTTTTGTATATGTTGCTTTCTTATATATATTAGTATGTCTTATTAAGATTTCTTTTGCCTCTTCATATTTTTCATTGTTTATTAAATCAACTACTGTTTCGTATTCAAGTCTTCTTTCATTTAATACTTCGTGTGTTTTTAAATCAAGTTTTTCTTTAATAGATGGATCCATATATCCGAATAATAAATTTGCTATTGCATATATAACTTCTTCATTATTCATTTTTTTATATATATCAAGTTCCATTTGTAAATAAGGTACATCTATTTCTTTTTCTCCTGATAAATGTGATTTTATGTTGTCAATAATATCTTGATTATTCATCTTTTTCTCCAAGGAATTTTTCTACTTGTGAATTATGTAAATCAACAAGCTCACTCTTTAATGCCATTTGATGTACTAATAATTTTATTACATTTTCTAGTTCTGATCCACTTGAGTAATCTGCTTTACAGATATAACCTACACGTTTATCTTTTAAAAGACGTGTTGCAACATTTAATGAATCTTTATGATAGATTGCGACCGCTTCACCACCACGCATTGTAACAAGTTTCATACAAGGTACGTCTGTTAAACCATCACCAATATATATCATATTTCTATATGGAATATATCGTTCTTCTCTATCAACAACACTGTTTAGTGTTTTATCATCAAGTTGATCAAATGCACCTTTTGATATTCTAAAAATAAATTGTGTTTTAGTTGTATAGTTAATTACTTGTTTTGGCCAATCAGCATTTCCACTTTTATTATATCTAAATTCACATGCATAAATACGTTTAAAATATTTTGCAATTGGTGTACCTTCAATAATTTCTTTTACACCAGATGATAAGATATAGTGTTCTACTTCAACACCAAGACTATTTCCATATTCGTTGATTCTTTTAAACCAAGATTTAACGCCTTTTAATAATACAACATCTTCACCAAGTTTTCTAAATGATTCTTTTGTGATTGGGACATTATTATCTTTTGCTGATTTGATCATTAAAAACATATATGCTAGGATTCTATCCATATTATATTTTACAGATATATTGTTTGATTCACCCCAAAATTCATCTGAATCCATTCCAACACTTGGAATGAAACTATACTCTTGCATATCTTTTGCACATAATGTTTTATCAAAATCATACATTATTGCTACTCTTGTTTTTTTCATAATATTCACCTATCTATTTTTCCCTTTTTTTATAATTCCTTTATAAAATGCATATCCATAAAGTCCAATTGTAGCTATACCACAAACTACAACCATTATACTAATTAGTGTTCCTATAATAAATATATACCAATATCTAAATCTGATAATTCTATTTTTAAATAAATATATTATAACATATATACTACTTACAAAGCCGCATGCAAAAAATGTATATATTGCTTGATACATCGATACCAAATCCGCTGAATATTCAACAGGAGTTTCAATAATTTGTTTAAGAACTTCACCTATAGAAAAATATGCTAATAATGCAACTATAGGAAGTACAATTAAATATGATACATAAAATGCCATTGTTGATTTTTTACCATAGTACCAGTTATAAGTTTCACGACTTCCTTTTTGTTTCATTCTACGTCCAGCATCATTTCTTTCAGCTTCAATATCACGTTCTAAGAAGTCTTCTTCATGAATTCTTAAAATAGGACACATCTTTGTAATTTGAGAACTTGTTGGATCTAGTTTTCCTTTTTCCCATAATTTTACAGTTTCAACATTTACACCTAATTTTTCCGCAAATTCTTCTTGTGATAATCTTGCTTCTGTTCTTAATACTTTAATATTTGAATGGATATTACTCATAAAAACACCTCTTTTTTATATTATATCATACTTTTTATGTCATTTCAAGAAAATGTTATTATTTGAAAATATAATGTAAATATTTACTTGTTTATTTTCTTATTAAGAGTATATATTAAAATTGTTGAAAATATTAAACTTATTAGTCCTAATATTATATTTGATGATATGGAAATATTATTTATTGCATTTAATCTATTTGTAAAAACATCATTATACAAACTTATAACAGAAACTACTAATAAGCTAAGAACACTTGACCATATTACCGATGGTCTCTTTTTTATTACATAACTTATTATTTTTGATATTCCTATTATACCAATTACAATACCTATTATAACAATTATAAGAAATATATAGTTTTCTAATATAGGCGTAAAATCAAATACTAATACTCCTTTTACAATATCTTCTAATAAAATCATGAAATCATCATATAAACCCATAATCAAAAGAATACTCATTCCGCTTGCGGCTGGTATTATCATTACAGCACTAGCAATAATAAACGATATTAGTATATATATTCCATTGCCTATATTGATATTTGATATATCTATATTATTTATACTTTGACTACATAATGTAAGGTATAAACCAAATATTAAAAATATTACGTAAAATAATATATCTAATATTGCTATCTTTTTATTAGAAAGATTTTTTAATATTAAAGGTATTGTACCTATAACAAGTCCAACAAAGAAACTGCTTGTTATAATTGGATAATAATAAAATGCTTTAACAACTAAAAATGAAGCAAGTGTTATTCCGATTATTGTGCCTAATATAAATAACAATAAATTTCTTATTGATGAAATTGGAGATTTTGTAATACTTGCAATATTTGACGTAACTCTTTCATATATACCAAGTACTACCAGCATTGTACCACCACTAAAACCTGGTATTAAACAACTAATCCCAAAAAGGATTCCATACGTTAATTCTATTATTCTTCTTTTCATATAATATTATATTTTTTTAAATGAATTTATATAACAAAAAAAGCCGTATTATTACGGCTTTTATTCTTCTAGTTTATTTATTTTCTTTACTAGTCTATCAATTTTAAAGTTATTTATTTTATTTTGCATTTCAACTAATGTTTTTGATATTAGTGTGCTTGCAAAACTTATAATCTTATCAGACGATGCTTTAATTTCATTTGCTTCTTTGATAATTGAATTTAATTCTTTTTCTAATTTTGCAAGAGGTTTATCTAATAAGTCATTTTTGAATTTTTCAAATTCTTCTTTTATTGCGAATGTATCCTTAAATTTCTCAATTTCTTTTGTTCTTTCAAGTAATAGTTCTTTGAATTTTAAACTCATTGAAGATACTATACTTAAAAAACTTATAAAGTATTGAGGTCTTACAACATACATTTTTTCATATTCTTTTACTTTTTTTATTGGAAGATCATTTGGTTGATCCCATTCAAGTTCGCTTATTAATAATGCATATTCACAGTTTTTCTTTTTTCTGTCTTTATCAAGTTTATTATAGTGATCTGCATTTTTCTTTTTAGTTTTTGAATTTGGTGATTCATTTTTCATTTCACATGCAACTGATGTTAATAGTTCTTTTTCATTTATTAATTCATTTGCATATACTTTGAAAATATAGTCTGCTTTTGTACCTTTTACTTCGTCTTCTTCTTTAACAGAAATATTATCTTTTTCCCATGTACATGTATTAAATCCACATTGTGCATAGTTTTCATATTCTGTGTTACACCAGTTTTCTAATTCTTCACCAAGACGTTTTACGTTAAGAGAGCTTTTTTGTAAATTTAAATCATTAATTTTTTGTTCTTGTTCTCTTATTTTTTCATTATATTCTTCTTTTAATTTATTAAGCATATCTTTATATTCAATGTCTTTTTTTAGAAGTTCTTTTTCAATTTCAGTTTGTTTATTATTAATGATATTTGCTTTTTCATTATTAGCTGAAAGAATTTCTAATTTTAGTTTATTTATTTCTTCTAAATATTGTAGTTTTACGCTTGCTTCAATTTCAGCTTTTAAACTGTTTATTTTTGATGATAATTCAATATTTTCTTTTTTTAGTTTTTCTGTTTCTTGATTTATTTTATTTTTAGTTTCAAGTTCTAATATCTCTTTTTGTTCTTTTAATCTTTTCGCAAGTTCTATTTCTTTTTTATCATCAATAATTTTATTAATATATGAAGAATCTACTCTTACTATATCTAGTAGATTAATTTCATCACCTTGTTTAGCATCAACATCTAGTCTTAAAGTTGTTGCGTCTTTGATTGTTACTTGAGTAATTTTTGCCATATTTAATTCCTCCATCATTAGTTATATTATATATTATTACGTTAATTTTTTCAAATATTTTTGTCTATTTATTTTTTACTATGTTTTCAAGTTTTATTAAAGTTTTTA
>JAZKYN010000017.1:0-2600 GCA_045612145.1 Bacilli bacterium | reverse complement strand
TGGCTTCCATCTGTTAAACCTTCTTTTTCACATGTAGCCGCATATCCTTTATCTACAACTTTTGTATGTTCTAAAGTAGTTCCTTCTTCTATTCCACATACTGAACAGTGTTTAGCTTTAGTACAAGTTGCATCTACCCATTTGTGAGCAGCAACTTCTCTTGTTGCACCACATAAATTACATGTTGCATCACAATCATTATCATAGTCATGAGTACATGCAGGTTTTTCATATGTTAATAAATCAGATTCTAATTCTTCTTCAACTTCATCAATTTCGTATATTAACACTATTTTAATATTATATGTATTATTTGTAAAATCTAAATCTTCAAAAGTATATGAGCCAGATTTCTTTGTTAATTCATATTTTGTATTATTTAAATAGATATATGCTTTTTTAACTAAACCGTCAGCATCTGTATATGCATAACTTACTCTTAATGAATCATCAGTTTTTCTTCCTTCTTCAAGTTTTGTAATTGCTGGAAGTTCATATGATAATGTGCTTAATTCAAGTGTAGGCCCGTTTACAACAAACGTTTCATTTGTTGTCGAATTTTGTACAGTATAACTATATGAAACTGTATATGGTGTGTCTTTCATTAAATCATTAATAACAAACTTATCAACATCACCCATTTTATATACAGTATCATCTACTTTAACATCAACTGAAATTGTTTTTAATATCGGATCAGAATTATACCTTGTTATCGTAAATCCATACGAATTCGGTATTACATTAATATAAGGATTATATTCCTTTGTTTCAACATGAATTGATGATGCACATTCTTCACCATCTAATTTATAGTTAATAACTGCTGAATATTTTGTTGCAGGTTTTAAACCATCAAATGTTAATGAAGTTTCACCAGCTGGAAGTTCTTTTGTAACACCATCAATTGTAATTTTTACATCTTCCATATTTTGGAAAATTTCATCTGTTTTCTTGTTAAATGTAACTGTAGAAGTAGTTGCATCTTTTTTATATGCTGTAAATCCTGGATCTCTCATTACTAAGAAGAATGCATTACCAGTTGCACGAGCACCTCTATCTTTATCAGCTTGAGTTTCATAAACTATACCAGTTTGTGTTCCATCAGATGGTCTATTGATAATATCAAATCCACCAGTTTCATTTCTAACGATTAGTGTTGAAGAACCTCCACCATCTAAGTTAAATGCATTAACACAACCCGCAAGTTTCATTAATTCAGCACCTTGGAATAAAGATACACCATTGTTTTTATCTGTATCTTTAGCGCCTCTACCATCAACAACCATTAAAACTGGAGTTCCATCTTCTTTAAATCCAATAAATGTTCTTGGATGATTTGTATATGTAAAACTATCAGTTGAATTTTGAAATTGAGATTTACCATTTACAAGCATTTGATAAACAACACCACAACTTTGTGTAACATCACTCCATGCACCTTCATATACATGTTGACATCTTACATATGTATCTTCTGTTAATTTTTCTTTAAAAGAAGCATCTTTAGTAACAATATAGAATTCTCTTACCGCAACATTATCTCTTGTTTGTTTTGGAGTTTCATTTTCTGTTCCTTCTCTAGATGATTCAATAGTTCCTTTAACGAACACTGTTTCTTTTGAACCATTTGAGATTCTGCAAATATCATATTTACCTACATATACAGTATAACCAGTTAAATCATAAGCTTTAACTTTGTCTTTTGTTAATAAATATAATCCATCACCAGTAGGTTGAACATTATAACCATTAAAGTTAAATTGTTCAGCTACATTATCACCGTTCATAATTTGTAATTTTAAACCACTAATTTCAGGGTCTCCTGCGATATATGTATGATCATCTTTAATACCTAAAACTTTTCTATAATTATAAGTAGCATCTGCTCTATACATTTCACCATCTTGCATAAAGTTATTTGTAGGTTCAAATGTACATGTTCCACTATTATTAAAGAAGTCACCATTAATACCAGCTACAACTATCCACCCTGGATGATATTTTTCCCAGTTAATAGCACATTGTTCTGTTGTTGCTTGTTTCCAATCATCAGCACTTTGCATTGTCCATGAAACAAGTTTAATACCTTCATCATATGTATCCATATCTACCCATTGAACGAAATGTTCTTGGAACGCTTTTCCTGAATCACCATTTAATAATGATGACATTTTTTGTTCGTATAAAGTTGCACTACCAAGTAAGTCAGTAGTCTTTACATCTGTCACAGTATTGACATATTCACTATCTGTATTTGTTTCTGCAAATACAACATTTTTTGTATTTAAAATAGCAAATAATCCAAATACAAATGTTAATACAATAATAAATAAATTAATTTTTGTTAAACAATTTTTTCTCATTTAAATTACCTCAATTTTTTATCTTTTCTTTCTTAATAATACAAGTGATGTTGCAAGTAAAGATACCATTGAAAGGATTGTAACTACTGATGTTTTCTTACATCCTTTTAGTTTTTCTCCTTCTGTTTCTCCACAAACACTACATGTTTTTGGAGCTTTCTTTGTAGCATCTACCCAAGTATGATCTGCTTTATTAATTTTAGTTTGTTCTTCTAATACTTTATTACATACTGA
>JAZKYN010000016.1:0-10551 GCA_045612145.1 Bacilli bacterium | reverse complement strand
TGTTAAGTGATATATATATTCATCCTAATGATTATTTAAAAAATAAAAGCATTTAACGATTTTACTCGTTAAATGCTTGTTTTTTTATTGTTTCTTCATCTATTTCTATATATTTACCTATTTCAAGTGTTTCTGGAAGTTTGATTGAAGAGATTTCAACTCTTTTTAAATATGTTAGAACAACACCTAATTCATGAGTCATTTTCTTTACTTGATGGTACTTACCTTCACTAATTGTTAAATATGCACTCTTTTCATTAATTGGTTCTAAAATACCTGGAAGGAAAGTTTCTGTTTCAGTTTTAATCCCTTGTTCTACAAGTATTTTTGCATTTTCTTTTAAAGAACCTTCATATTCAAAATAATATTTTTTATTTACATGATAATTTGGAGATGTTAGTTTGTGAGTAAATTCTCCATCATTTGTAATTAATAATAATCCTTCTGTATCTTTGTCAAGTCTTCCTACTGGAAATAGTTCTTTTTGTAATAGTAATGGTAAATCATTAAATAGATCTATTACTGTTTTATTAATTGGATCATTTGTAGATGATATATAACCTGATGGTTTATTTAAAATAAAGTAATAATATTCTTTATATGTAAGAATCTTATCATTATATGAGACAATATCATTTAATTCATTTACATTAAAAGATTCATTTGTAATTATTTTATCATTAACTTTTATTGTTTTTTGTTTTATAAACTTCTTTACATCAGATCTTGATCCAATAAAACATTTTGCAAGAAATTTATCTAATCTCATAATTAGTTAAAACGTTTCTTTCTAAGAAGTAGTACTAATCCTAAAGAAACAAGTGATGCATTTAAATACATGTATGTAGAGTTATTACATTTTGATGTTTTTTTATTGTAACGTTCCATATCTTGATTAAATTTATTCATGATTTCATTAATTTCTTCAACTGATGTAGCTTTTCTTAATTTAGCTAATGCTTCTGATTTTGCACTTTCTGCTTTTTCAGTTTTTGTTTTTGTGTTAGATACTTCTTTAACCGCTTCATCAATTAAATCTTTAATAGCACTATCAAGAGGTTCTCCTTCAGTTTTTCCACATTTACTACATGTTTTTGGATTTTCAAATGTAGCATCAATCCAAGTATGATTTACTATTCTTGTTTCATTACATAAATTACAGATTTCATCGCAATCATTATCATATGTATGAGCACATTCTTTTGGGCCATTAATGATTTCGTCTAATTTATCATTAAATTCTTCTAAATATGTATTTACTTCATCAGTAGTTTTTGCGTTTGATACTTTTGTTTTGTATGAGAATATTAAAAATTTTATATCTCCATTTGTATCGTCTTCTTTTGATTTAATATATGTTAAAGCTTCTTCAATTGCTTTTTCAATTTCAGTTATATATTTAGTGATTTCGGCAATTGTAGTTTCTAATACTTCTTCAACTTCTGATGTTGAACCTAAAGAATCAATATCAGCACTTGCAATAAGTTCTTTGATGAATTCTTCTTGACTATCTGTATACCAAACACTAATTTGATTATTTAATTCTTCTTTTGCGTTTAGTTTTGCATTTTCAAGTTGTTCATGTAATGCTTCTACATAACTAATAAAGTTTTCAACAATTTTGTTGATTTCTGCAATTTTTGCAATTTCTTTTGAATATGAAATTTTTTCTGCAGCTAGTGATTTAATATATAAAGTTTCTTTTTCTACATATGTTAGTGTGTTTACATATGCATTAAGTTGTGTTTCAACTTTATTTCTTGCTGTTTCTAAGTTTTCAAAATATTCTTTGATTGTCGCAACAGCTCTTGAATATATATATTCAATATCACCTTTTGATGTTGCTACATCTAATTGATTTTTAAATCCTGCTGCAATTTCAACAATTTCAACTTTTTCTAATTCTGTAATATTTTCATATGAAGAAACTAATTGATCTGTTTTTGCTTTATATTCTTCTTTATAATTATTTAGTTCATTGGCTTCATCTTTTAATGTTTTTACAACTTTAATTTGTTCTTTTAATTTAGAAATTGCATTATCTACAGCTTCTTTTGTGTTTAAAGATTTTAACTCTTCTGTAGTTTTTGATATATATGATTTTATTGTATTTTGATTTGAAACAGAATAATCTGAATATTTAATGTTTGATGATACATTATTTATTTGTTCTTCTTTATAGTCTTCTAATTCTTCAGTTAGCGTCTTAATACTATTTAATAATTCTTTTGTTTGTGAAACAACTAAATCAACTAATTCATTTGATGTTGATGCATTAATATTATTTTCTGCTTGTAATAAATATGAGTCAATTAAGTTTTGATTATTTGTGCTATAAAGTGTTTTATCTAAATAAGATTTTAAATCTAAAATAACTGTTGTTTTGTAACTTTCTAATTGACTTTTTAATTCAACTATTTTGTTTAAAGCATTTGTTAATACATCTTTATTTGTTACTAGAGCTTTTGCTTCATCTGATAATGCTTCATATTGTGCTTTAATACTGTTAATTATAAGTTCATCTGATAGTTTAATATTTGTTGGAATTGTATTAATTAACTCAATTACTTTTCTTGCATAATCTTCTGCGGTTAATTCTTTTTCTTGATCGATATATGCTGTTTGACCAACATATAGATTTGTGATTGGCGACATGATATTTCCATCAATTAATCTATCTAAATATCTAACAATTACAAGTGATTCATTTGGTTGAAGATTGATTGTTGTTGATGCATCCCAACCAGATACTACTGTTTTAATCTTATTTTCACTTATTACAAAGTATCCGTCATTTCCTGAATGAGAATCAAAAGCATATGATAAATTCATTGCAACAGTTTGATTTGTTTTATTTACATACACACCAGCAACAGAAGTCCAATGACAATTATCAATATCTGATGGGTCAGTTATTTCAATGTAGTTTTTATATGCTACGAATAATACATAATTGTCTACAACAACAGTATGACCAGACCAACCAATATATTTTGAACTACTTTCAGAATATTCACCTTCATCATCAGGATTCATACAGCTTGCATCATTTCTATAGAATAATCCAACTTGTTTGCTTGAAACATATCCAACATTAATATCAAATTCTTTTGAAATACTAACTCCTGATTCATTAAGTGTTGCGATAAGTGTTATATATTTTGTCGCAAGATAATTCTTTAATTTCTCTCCAGTTGTTAAATTATATATATTTTTATCATCTTGATTTTTATATGATAAAGTTATATTTTCTGCTGTAGGTATAATTCTATTTGTTTTTATATGTAAATCAAGATTTGCTATATATGCATTTAATTTATTTGCAAGTGTTGTAAAACTAATAATAGCGGCTTCTGCTTGTTCAAGTTTATTTAAATTTGTTACTTTTTGTTTTTCTTCATTTGGTAATAATTCATATAATTTACGAACACCTTCTACTTGTGCTTTATGATCGTAAGTAATAGTTGTTGGTAAAGCATTAATTGCAGAAATAACTGTATCTGCATCTAAAGAAACATTAACATATACTGCTTCACTTGTTTCATTAGCAAGATTAACACTGGCTACATAATAATCATAATTTGCTGTATCTGTTACTTGAATAGATGTATCTTGAATATATCCTACTACATGATCAATATTGTTTTTATCAAGTACTTGTCCTTTTGGAACTTGATAAACCATATATCCTCTAACATTGTCGACAGCATCATACTTAATTGTATTTGTTGTTTTATCAAAAACAACATTTGATGGAGCTACTTCATCCATTAAAGGAGCATAGTACTTTTGTACTGCAGCAGGTACTCTTTTTGCCCAATAATCATTTTTAATTAAATCAACAGCAGCTTTAACTGTTGCATTAGATGTTGATTTAAGTGATGCATATTTATAGAAACATGCTCCAGCAAATTCAGCATATTGACCTGCATTTAATAACTGTCTTTCAATTTCATCTGTATTATATTGCCAGTATGCTCCACTACTAGAACCTGGATCTAATGCCATATAGATTCCCATACCAGTATAGAAATTAACATTTTTATTTCTAACTGCCCAACTCCACCATTTTGTAAGTTCAAGATAACTTGCAGCTTTATGTTCAGTTGCCCAGTAACATTGTGGCATAATATAGTCAATCCATTCATTATTGATCCAGTTTAGAGTATCTGAATATAGATAGTCATCATAATGTGCAAACCCACTTGTATTAGAATATAATGGTGATGTTAAGTTCCCATTTGAATCATATGATGGAGTAGAAGAATAACTACCATTTCTATAAATACCAGATGGAGAAATACCAAGTTGAACTGTTTTGTTATTTTGTTCATTGTAAGCTCTTAATTCGTTAGATAAATCTTCAATGAATAAATCTACTTGTTTTCTTCTAAAATTTCCAATTGATAAGTTTTCTGTATTATACTTTGCACGTGTTGCCGCATCATCTGATCCACTAATATAAAAATAGTCATCAAAATGAATTGCATCTACATCGTAGTTTTCAACAATTTCCATACATGTGTCAACAATGAAATCTCTATTTGATGGAATACCTGGGTCTAATATAATGTTGTTACCAACTTTAATTAGATTACTGTCATCAAGAGCAGGGTTTCCTGCAGGAATTTCACCTACAGTATTATATGGAATCGAACCATTTGATGATACACGATATGGGTTAAGCCAAGCATGAAATTCAATTCCACGCTTATGGCATTCTTCAATTACCCATGCAGTTGGATCAAATTCGTCAAAATTAACTCCACTATACCATTTTGCAAGAGGATTTAGTTCTGACTTATACATTGCGTTATTATGTGTACGTAAATGATATACAATAGCATTCATACCCATAGATTGAATATCATCTAAAGTTTCAGTTAACGCTTGTTTAAATTGTGTTTCATTTTTATAACTAGGAATATCAGATACAAATGCACTTACCCAAACAGCTCTAAGTTGATTTGTAGGGTAATTGTACTCTGCTAATTGATAAACTTTTTCGTTTGAATTTCTATATGTTATATCATTACCGTTATGGTCTTTCATAACAACAAGGCCTGAGGCATTTGTTTCTTTTAGATTAGCACTTATTCCAAGTAGAATAAATGTTAATACAATGATTGTTAAAAATAATCTCTTAATTTGTCTCATTTAATATTCTCCTTTTAATACATATTAATTATAACATAAAAAAAAATCAGAGTAAATAAAATTGCTACAATCTAAAATGTAATAAATGGAATAATTTATAAATTTATACATATAGTATATTAGAGGTATATATATTATGAAATGGATTAAAAGAATATTTTGTTTTTTATTAATACTTGGATTATATTTTCTTCCTTCTTTAATTTTCAGAACCAATACAGAATTCTATAACAATTTAAATGGTCCAAAGCTTCCTTCTATAGTTTTTCCTATTGTATGGACTGTTTTATATGTATTACTTGCATTACATATTATAATTAATTTTGAAAATAAAAGAAAATATAACAAAAGTGATTTTGTAAGATGGTTCGTATTTTTAGTAATTAATTATATTATTAGTTCAAGTTTCAGTTATTTTTTCTTTGTAAAACAAGACTTATTTTTAGGTTATGTTGTAACTTTATTTACTTTATTATCAATTAGTCTTACATGTATTGAGTCTTTACTATTGTATAAAAAGTCTTCTATTTTATTACTTCCATATATTTTATGGGGTATAGTTGCTTCTATATTTGGAATCTTATTGTATTTGAATAATTAAAAAAAGGATAAAACTTTTTAGTTTTATCCTTTTATTTTAGGAATTTTTCAATTAACAAATTTCAATATTATTGTTAATAAATTTTAATTTCACAGTATAGAATTTTGATAATGCTTTCATCATATAATCAATGTCTTTTACACCGCAAGTTTCATATGTAGAATGCATTGCAAGTTGTGCTAAACCAATATCTACACTTGGAATACTTAGCTGTGTTTGCGAAATAGCACCAAGTGTTCCACCACCTCTTTGATCACTTCTATTAGTATAATCTTGATATGGAACCTCTGCTAATTTACATATTTTTTTGAAGATTGCTTCACTTAAAGCATCTGTTGTATAGTTAAGTCCAGCTTGATGTTTAACAACTATACCTTTATTCATATATACCATATTTGTTGGATCAGCTTTTTCAGGATGATTTGGATGTAATGCATGAGCATTATCACTTGATATAATAAATGAATTAGCAAGCATTTCTAAAATATCTTTATTTAATGCTTTTGAAATACGTTCTGTTGTATCTTTTAGGAATGTTGATGCGGCACCATTTGCACTTCTACTACCAACTTCTTCGTTATTGAATACTGCGCAAATTGTTACGTTTTTTGCTTCAGTATTAATTAAAGCATCCATTGAAATATATGCACATTCTAAATCATCAATTCTAGATGAAGCAAGATATTCTTTATTTGCACCTAGTAACATTGCTTTTTCCTTATTATATAAGAAAAGATCAGTTGATATAATTGTTTTATCATTTAGTTGTTTTTTTAACATATCATCAAAAGTAGTATTAGCATCTCCAATTAATGGTAACATATCTACTTGTGGATTTGGATTAAACTCTCCACTTCTATTTAAATGAATTGCAACGCTTGGAATAATAATTGTATCATCTAAATTAACAAGTTCTTCAGTTAATGATTTTTCATTTTCTACAAATACTCTTCCTGCAATACCAAGTGGTCTATCAAGCCATGTATATGTAATTGGTCCACCATATGTTTCTGTATTTAATTTTGCATAATCATTTCTCAAATCTTTCATTGTAGCATTAGGTTTAATTTTATAACTTGGTGAATCACTATGACTTGCGACAATATTAAAACCTAATGTACCTTTAATTTCTGGAACTTTAAAAGCAATAATACTTGATGTATTTCTAATTACATAATAACTATTATTTTCTTCAAGATTCCATTTTTCATTTTCTTCTAGTTTTTTAAAACCTTTATTAACTAATTTTTCTTCTAAATTCTTAACTGCATGAAATGCACTATAAGAATTATCTAAATAATTCATTAAATCTTTCATTAGAATACAAAGTTTCCTTTCTCAAATATTTTTATTATTTTGCCGTCATGAGTAACACCATCAATTTCCATATCACTTGAACCAAACATAAAATCAACATGCGTTAATGAAACGTTATATCCATATTTCTTTAACTCTTCTTCATCCATGTTTGTTCCATTTACGATATTCATTGAATATGCATTACCAAGTGCTAAATGACATGATGCATTTTCATCAAATAGTGTATCGTTAAATAAAATATTTAAATTTGAAATTGGAGAATCATGTGAAATTAATGCAACCTCACCAAGTCTTGATGAACCTTCATCAAGTTCAACAAGTGATTTTAAAGCATCATAGCCTTGTTTAGCATTAAAATCAACTACTTTTCCATCTTTAAATACAAAATAGAAATCTTCAATTAATACACCTTGATAATTAAGTGGTTTTGTCGCAACAACTTTACCATTAACTTTATCTTTATGAGGCATTGTGAATACTTCTTCAGTTGGAATGTTTGGTACAAAGTATACACCATTTCCACCCATTTCTCCTCCACCTGCCCAAATGTGGTTTTCAACTAAATCAATTTCTAAATCAGTTCCAAGACTATTTTTGAAATGTAATGTTTTAAAATTGTAATCATTTAATACTTTACTATGTTCAGCTAACTTATCTGTATGTTCTTTCCAGTTTTGTGTTGGGTCTGTTTCTAAATCAACACGTGATGCATACATAATTGCATCATATAATTTATCCCATGCTTCATTTGTTTCAAGATCCGGGAATACAGTTTTACACCATTCATCATTAGGATATGCAACAATTGTCCATTGTGATTTACTAGAACTATAATGGTTACTTACAAAGCTTAATTTTGGTCCGATAACTCTATTTGCCATCATTACTCTTTTCATATCAACTCCAGCCATCGCATTAGGTATTCTTGAGTCAATTGAAATTCTACATGCATTATTATCAACCATGTATTTTAATTTATCATATTGGAATGAAGTAATTTCTTGTAATGTTTCATCGCTTGCATATGTATAATAGTTTCTTGAAATTTCACTATCACTCCATTCTACATATACCATTTTAGCTCCTCTTAAATAAGCTTCTTTTTGAATTAATCTTGTAAGTGGTGCAGCATGCAGTGGTGAGTTAACAACAACAACTTGATCTTTTTGTACATTAACACCAACTTCAACAGCAAGTTTTGCTAATTTTTCTAATAATATTTGTTTTTTATCCATTGTATTTTTCCCTTTTATACCTTTCAATTTCATCATTAATATTGTTTAAATATTCATATCTTTCATACATCTTATTTAATAAGATATTTTTTTCTTCTATTTGATTATTCAAATCTATTAGTTTTTGATAATCTGTTCCACAAGTGTATGTTTCATTTTTTAAATTTTCAATTTCTTCTTCAATATTGTATATCTTTTCTTCGATAGTATCAAATTCTTTTTTTTCACTAGAGGTAAATCGTGGAATATTTCTTTCAATTTTTTCTTTTTGAATATTTTCTTTTTTCTTTGTTTTTGCACCAGTTATATAATCACTTATTAATCCAGTGTATTCAAATAAGTTTTTGTCCTCAAAAATAAGTGAATGATTAATCACTTTATCTAGAAAATATCTATCATGTGAAATAACAATAACAGCACCTTTGAAATTTTCTAAATAATCTTCTAAAAGTTCTAATGTATATATATCTAAATCATTTGTAGGTTCATCTAAAAATAAAATATTAGGATTTGTTATTAATACGCTTAATAATTGTAATCTTCTTTTTTCTCCACCAGATAATGTTGATATTGGCATATATTGTGTATTTTTTGAAAATAAGAAGTCCTCTAGTAATTGAGATGCAGTTAATGTACCATTAACAGTTTCAATATTTTCCCCAAATTCTTTAAGATAATCAATTATTCTAATTTTACTATTTAATATTTTATCTTCTTGCTTTAAGTATCCAATTTTAACAGTTTCGCCTATAGTAATTGTTCCACTTGTTGGTATTGTTTCTCCTAATATTGTTTTAAACAATGTTGTTTTACCACTACCATTTGGGCCAACAATACCAAGTCTATCAAGTCTTGATACATTATAAGATAAGTCCTTAAATAAAACATTTCCATCAATCTCTTTTGAAAGATTATCTAGTATAATAGTTTTCTTACCCAATCTTGAAAACTTCGAAGAAAGTGCCATTTCTCGGTTGATATTTGAAATTAACTCTTTTGTTTCATGTACTTTCTCTTCTAATTGTTTAAATCTTTCTAATCTTTCTATAGACTTTGTAGACCTAGCTTGAGGGTTCAATGCAGCCCAAGCAGCTTCTTTTTTAAGTAATGCTTGTAATTTTCTTGATGCAGCAAGTTGATATTCCAAACGTTCTGCTTTTAATGTTAAATAGTTTGAATAATTAACATCATACATATATAATGATCCCATTTCAATATCTATTGTTTTATTAGTGATTCGTTCTAGGAAATATCTATCATGTGTTACAAGTAATAATGCTTTATTCCATTTTATTAAAATCTTTTCTAGCCAGTTAATCATCCATATATCAAGATGATTGGTTGGTTCATCTAACATTAGTAATTCACATGGAGTAAGAAGTGTTATAGCTAAAGCAAGTCTTCTTTTTTCTCCACCTGATAATACTTTTATCTTTTTATCAAAATCATCAAGTCCAAGTTTTGATAACATTGATTTAGCTTCAAAATCATTTTCTACTTTTGATAAATTTAAAGTTTCTTCTAAAATAGAATGTTCTTCATTAAATTGTGGATCTTGAGATAAATAAGATATTTTCAAGCCACTTTTTTTATAAATTATTCCTTCATCTAATGGAACGATATTCATAATAGCTTTAAGTAATGTACTTTTACCAGTACCATTTACACCTACTACCCCAATTTTATCAGTATCATTTATTGTAAAAGATGCTTTATTTAAAATATTCTTATCAACATATTTAATTGTTACGTCATTAAATGTTATTAGCATAAATTTCACCTTAATATATTATATCATATTTTATACAATTAACTAAATAAAAAAATAAATAAGTTTGCACAATGTGCAAACTTTTGTTTTACTAATTTTGTTTCTTTTGAGCTTGTGCAGCACGTTTGTTGAAACGATCGATTCTACCAGCAGCTTGAACAAATTTTTGTTCACCTGTATAGAAAGGATGACATTTTGAACATGTATCAACACGGATTTCTCCTTTTGTTGAACCAGTTTCAAATGTTGCACCGCAAGATACGCAAGTAACTGTTATTTTATTGTACTTTGGATGAATACCTTCACGCATTTTCTTTACTCTCCTTCCGCCATGATTTGGTTATCTGTTAAATCATAGTAAGTCTTTTTAACCTCTAATATTATATCAAATTTCTATATAAAAGTCAAGACATACGTTTTAATTATATATATATCTAAATATTTAAAGTTTTTATTCTATTTGATAT
>JAZKYN010000015.1:0-7053 GCA_045612145.1 Bacilli bacterium | reverse complement strand
TCCAAATAATCAAAATTTAGTATTAATTTCATCTGAACTTGATGTAAAATTAAATCATATAAGTGGTTCTATAACAATTGAAGAAGATGTATTTAATAATAATATTGATTTATACACTAAAATAAAATTTATTTTAGGAACAATATATCATCTATTATCAAAACATATTGAAATAGAAGAAAGAGATATTATTCATATTATAATGTTATACATGGATAATAATAATGATGATTTAACAACTGAAAGAATAATTGATTTCTATAATAACAAAAAAGTAATACTTAATACTTTTGAAAGTAGAAAAATTGTTGCGAAAACACTTGCACAAAAGAAATATATGGATGCTATTGATAATTCAAGTATTGTTTTTGTTACTGGTAGTGCAGGAACAGGAAAAACATTCCTTGCGACAGCATATGCAGTTAATTTGCTGAAGAAAAACAAAATCAATAAAATTATTATTACAAGACCTGCAGTAGAAGCAGGAGAAAAACTTGGATTTTTACCTGGTGATTTAAAAGAAAAAGTAGACCCATATTTAATTCCAATTTATGATGCTTTAAACTCATTTTTGGGAAAAGAAAATGTTGAAAAATTAGTTGAAAAAGGTGTTATTGAAATTGCTCCACTTGCATACATGAGAGGAAGAACTTTAGATAATGCTTTCATTATTTTAGATGAAGCTCAAAATACAACAACAAACCAAATGAAAATGTTTATTACAAGACTTGGGTTTAAATCTAAAATGGTAATTACAGGTGATATTACACAAATAGATTTACCTCAACATTCAAAAAGTGGTCTTGTTGAAGCAACCGATATATTAAAGAATATTGAAGGTATAACTCATATTCATTTTACAAAACACGATGTTATGAGACATCCATTAGTATCAAAAATTATTGAAAAATACGAGGAATATTATGATTAAATGTAATGTTTTAGGAAATGTATCAAGTTTTGATTTTAAAGTAAAACCTCTTGTAAAGAAAATTTTAAAATGTACTTGTAAGTATTTAAACATAAAAACAAAACATATTGCAAGTTATATTTTTGTTGATTTAGAAAATATTCATGATATTAACAAAGAATATCGTAATATTGATAATCCAACGGATGTAATTTCATTTGCATATATTGATTCATCAAATCAAACTGAAATACCACTTGAACTAGGTGATGTATTTATATGTGTTGAAAAAGTATTCGAACAGGCAAATGCTTATGGACATTCTGCATATAGAGAATGTGCATTCTTAATTACACATGGAATCTTACATTTACTTGGATATGATCATATAAAAAAAGAAGATGAAGTTGTAATGTTTAAATTACAAGATGAAATTTTAAATAAATTAAAAATTACTAGATAGGACTATTATTATGAATATTGATAAAAAATATGAATTAGTATTAGAAGCATATAATAATGCTTATGCAAAATATTCAAATTTCCAAGTTGGAGCAGTTGTTATTACGAAAGATGGAAAATATTTCTTAGGATCAAATATTGAAAATGCATCATTCGGTTTAACAAACTGTGCTGAAAGAAGTGCATTGTTTTCTGCTTATTCAAATGGAGTAAGAAAAGATGATATTGAAGAACTTGTTTTAATTGGTAAAAGCAATGGATATTTATATCCATGTGGAGCATGTCGACAAGTTATTTCAGAATTAATGAATAGAGATGCAAAAATTACATTATTTAGATTAGATAAAAATTACAAAGAAATAAAAGTAAATGACTTAATGCCATTTATTTTTGATGAGAGTGAACTAAATGCAAAATAAAAAATTTAAATCAGGGTTTGTAAGTATTATTGGAAGACCAAATGTTGGTAAAAGTACTTTATTAAACCAAATACTAAAAGAAAAAATAGCTATTGTTTCACCAAAAGCACAAACTACAAGAAACAAAATACAAGGTATTTATACAACTGATAATGAACAAATCATTTTCATTGATACTCCTGGTATTCATAAAGCTAAAAATGAATTAGGAAATAGAATGAATGAATTTGCAATGTCATCTGTAGATGGAATCGATGCAATTTTATATGTAATTGACGCCACATCTCCACTTGGTAAAGGTGATGAATTTATTTTAGAATCACTTGCAAAATCAAGAACACCTATTTTTCTTGTTGCAAATAAAGTTGATTTATTAAAAGACACAGATAAAATAATTGAAAACATTGAAACTTATAAAGAAAAAGGAAAATTTGCAGGAGGTATTACTATTTCTGCAACTAACAATTTTAACATTGATAAGTTACTTGAGATGATTGTTAATGTTTTACCTAATGGTCCAATGTATTATCCTGAAGATCAATTATTAGATCAACCTGAAAGATTTGTTGTAAGTGAAATAATTAGAGAAAAAGTATTATTAAATACTGATGAAGAAGTTCCACATAGTGTTGCTATAACAATTGAACGTTTTAAAGAACAAAGTGATGAAGTTGAAATTTATGCCACAATTGTTGTTGAAAGACTTTCTCAAAAGAAAATTGTTATTGGTAAAAATGGATCAATGATCAAAAAAATTGGTACTGAAGCAAGACTTGATATTAAGAAATTCTTAGGATGTGGAGTTCATTTAGATTTATTTGTTAAAGTTGAAGAAAATTGGAGAAATAAAAAATTCCATTTAAAAGAATTCGGCTTTGCGAATGATGATATGTAATAACAAGTTTTTCCATAGTATAATGAATATATTTAAGCAAATCATAAAAATAAGGAGATGATTTGTTTGAATAATTCAAAAGAGAAACAATATTGGAATAAGTTTTTAAAGACAGGACACATCGAAGATTATATTTTATATAAAGCGATTTCTAAGAGGGAAAATAAAAATGAAACCGATTCTAAAAAACAATGGGGTAATAATAAAAACCAAGGATTATAAAGATAATTCTAAAATTATTACTATATTAACAGAAGAAGGAATGCTTGATTTAATATTAAGAGGAACAAATTCAATGAATAGTGGTAATAAAAAATATACAGTTACTCCATCATTTGTTGAATTCTTAATGAGTAAATCAAATACAATATCAACATTTACTGAAGGTTTTATATTAGATAATTTTAATAATATTAAACTTGATAATAATAAAAGCTTAATAAATATGGCTATTATTGAAAAAATTGTTACTTTTTCGACTCATATAGACAATCCAAAACAATTTTATGAATTTTGTTTAGTTATTTTTAAACTTTTAGATAGCACAAGTTATCCAAATATTGTTTTAAATCTATTTGAAATAAAACTTTTATATTTAATTGGTATTGCGCCTGTATTAAATTATTGTTTAAGATGTAATAGTAATGAGAATTTACTTTTATCTATAAATAATGGTGGAACAGTTTGTTCAAAATGTTCATATCAATTAGGATATGATCTAAATCTAAATGAAACTGAATTGTTTAAATATTTATATTTGATAAAATTAGATAAAGTAGATGAAGAATTTTTAAAAATAATTAATAACTTAAATATAAAATTAGACGACATGATTGATAAATATTATGAAAAACATATCGATTTCTACAGTAAAACAAAAAAAATAATTAAGAAGGTATTATAATGGACAGAATTGCATCATTTGAAATAGATCATACAAAATTAAAACCTGGATTATATATTTCTAGAAAAGATCATGTAAACTTTAATCGTATCACAACATTTGATATGAGAATTACTACACCATATCTAGAAGAAGTTATGGATACTGGAGCTATTCATACTTTTGAACATTTAGGTGCTACATTTTTAAGAAATGATAGAAGATGGGCACAAAGTGTAATATACTTTGGTCCAATGGGATGTAGAACTGGTTTTTACATTGTAATGGCTGGTGATTTATATCCTCTTGATATTTACTCATTAATTAAAGAAATGTTAGAGTATATTATTAATTTTGAAGGTGATATACCTGGTGCTAGTGAAGTTGAATGTGGTAACTGTTATGATATGAATATAGAAAATGCAAAGAAATTTGCAAATAAATATTATAATGAAGTAATAATTGATTTTACAAAAGATAAATATATTTATAATGAGTAAAAAGAAGTAAAATTTTGGCTATCCAAAATTATTTACTTCTTTTTTCACTTTACAAAAATATAAATATTTGTTAAAATTGAATAACATAGGAGAATATGTAATATGAAATTTAGATTATTATTTGTACTGTTAATACTTGTACTATCTATTGGTTTAACAGGATGCAAAAAAGTAGGAGGAATATCAATGAAAAAAGAAGTTTATGCACAAATAGTTTTAACATCAGGAGATAAAATTAATTTACAATTATACCCAGAATATGCACCTAAAACAGTAGAAAACTTTGTAAAACTTGCAAGTGACGGATATTATAAAGGAGCAATTTTCCATAGAATTATTTATAATTTCATGATTCAAACAGGTGGATATAAAATTGAAGATAATACTTTAACAGATCTTCCCGAAACAAAGGCTATTAAAGGTGAATTTGCTAGTAACGGATTTGAACAAAACACATTAAAACACGAATTAGGTGTTATTTCAATGGCAAGAACTGGTGTAAAAGATTCTGCAACCTCACAATTTTTTATCTGTAGTGCAACTTCAACTCATTTAGATGGTGAATATGCGGCATTTGGTAAAACAACAGATGAAGAAAGTAATAAAGTAGTATTAAAATTAAGTGCTGTTCAAACTTATGCACCACATTATAGTTTCCAAAATTTCCCTTGTGAAATAATTGAAATTGAAGATGTATTTGTTTCTAACGAAATATTTAAATAGGTAAATGATTATGAATAAAGTAAAATTATATTTTAATGTTTTACTAAAAAGTATAATAGCTGGTATTGCTATTTCTATTGGTGGATTTTGCTATTTAAAAATCGCAGAAATGGGGTTTCCAGGCGCAAAAGTTGTCGGTGCAATATTTTTCGCGATTGGATTAATTTTAATATGTAATTTTGGATTTTACCTTTATACTGGTAAAATTTGTTATCTAATTGATGAAATTAAGGCCAAAAATGGGCTTTCTGGGAGTTTGAGTTTAGTAATTGGCTTACTTGGAAATTTCATCGGCTGTTACATTGCTGGTAGTTTAATTCACGTGACATGTGTTGATAATGATTTTTTTGCAAGCGTTGCAGACGCAAAAATCAATGATGAACTACTATATTTATTCATAAAAGGTATATTTTGTGGGATGCTAATATACTTCGCTGTTGAAGGATTTAAAGCTTCAAAACAAGATGTAGGTAAATATATTATCCTTATTTTATGTGTTTCAGGATTCATTGTATGTGGTTTTGAACACTGTATTGCGGATATGTTTTACTTCTCTGTTGCCGCAAAATGGAATGGTGATTCATTCCTAGCTACACTATTTATTGTTTTAGGAAACACAGTTGGTGGACTTGCTATCCCGTTTTTAAGAGGTTTAATACATGATTAATTTTGAATTTATATCACCTACTAAGATATTTTTTGGAGAAAATCAAGATGAAAATGTAGGTAAAATAATTAAAAGTTATGGTTTTAAAAACATTTTATTCCACTATGGAACTTCATCTATATTCAAATCTGGTCTATATGATAAAGTTGTTAATTCATTAAAAGAAAATAAAATTAATTTTATTCCACTTGGAGGTGTAACTCCTAACCCTAAAATTAGTTTAGTTAGAGAAGGAGTTAAAATTGTCAAAGAAAATAACATTGAGTTTATTCTTGCTGTTGGTGGAGGATCTGTAATTGATTCCGCAAAAGCTATTTCTCATGGCGCAAAAGTAGATTTTGATCCATGGAAGTTCTTTACGCAAGAAGAAAAATCTCAATCTTGTCTTCCAGTTGGTGTAATTTTAACATTAAGTGCTGCTGGAAGTGAATTAAGTAATTCTTGTGTAATATCAAATACTGATATTAACGTTAAAAATGGATTCAATACTGATTTAAATAGACCATTATTTGCTATTATGAATCCAAAATTAACATATTCTGTATCAAAATATCAAACTGCTTGTGGGATTGTTGATATTTTAATGCATACACTTGAAAGATATTTCAATGATGAACAAAATACTTACTTTGCTGATGAAATGGCATATGGTATTATTAAATCAACTATTAAAGCAGGCCTTATTGCTTATGAAAATCCTGAAGATTATGATGCACGCGCAACGTTAATGATTGCAAGTAGTTATTCTCATAATGGATTAACAGGACTTGGTAATAAATTTTATTTTACTGTTCATAAACTTGAACACATTTTAAGCGGATTATATGATGAAGTTGCTCATGGAGCTGGTCTTGCAATATTATTCCCAGCTTGGGCTAAATATACAAAAGATATATTTAAACAAAAATGGATTAACTTAGGTAACACATTAAACATTACTTCATCATCTGAAGAAGAGTTAATTGATAATACAATTTTATATTTTGAGAACTTATTTAAAAATATTAATATGCCTATAAGACTAGAAGAGGTTAATGTTTTTGAAAAAGACTTCGATAAATTTGCATCATGTGCTACTAAAAATAATACGGTAAAAGTAGTTGGAGTTAAACAATTAGATAAAGCTGATGTTTTAAATATTTTAAAACTGGCAAAATAAAATAAATTTTGTAAAATATTGAATAAAATAAATCTATTTCCTTGATAAAAAAATCGTTATGTAGTATAATATACATGATTATCGGGAGGATTCAGAAATGCGTATTAATTTTTTACTAAAATGTACTGAATGCGGCGAAGAAAATTATTTAACACAAAAAAATAAACGTAATACTCCAGATCGTTTAGAATCAAAAAAATATTGTCCACGTTGCAAAAAATCAACAGTACACAAAGAAAAAACTAAAAAATAGTTAAATACCCTAAATGGGTATTTTTCTTTTTTTACAAATTTTTTATTTATTATATGCTTTAATATATAAGGTGATATATTATGGCAAAAGAAAAAGTACAACAGATAGAAATTAAAGATAACGAAAGACTTTTTCATTATGAAATAATAGGAATTGTTATATTAATTTTATCAATATTTGCT
>JAZKYN010000014.1:0-8856 GCA_045612145.1 Bacilli bacterium | reverse complement strand
AAGAATTAATTATTAATCATTTTAATAAGTATCCAAATTTAAAGATTCAAGATCTTTTTAAATTTCTATTTCAAAGTTCATTTGGATGTGAACATTTAGTAAGTTCTTTAGATAATGTTAAATCTTATTTAAATGATGAATATAATAATATAAAACAAAGTAATTTTTCAATTGATTCACTTGATGGAAATTATAGTAGAGTTCCTCTTTCATATATTGATAAAGGTTTAAGTATTGATACTTTTTCAAAATTATTTTATCTTTCTTCTAAAACTGAAGAAAATGGTCTTTTATTATTAAAAGAAAAACTTAATGTTTTATGTTCACTTGCAAAAGATAGTTTACTTCCTTTTTCTATTAATGAAGTATGTGATGAGATTAATAAATGGAAAGAACAAAACTATCCCGCAGTACACCACTCAAATGAATTTAGAAGTTTTTATAAACCATCTTATAGATTAATATCAAATGATTATATTACTTATTTACCACTATTCATTGAAATTGATAAACTTATTAATAAAAAACATATTGTTGTTGCAATTGATGGTGGAAGTGCTAGTGGTAAAACAACTTTAAGTAATCTTTTAGGAAAAATATATGATTGTAATGTTTTTCATATGGATGACTTTTTTCTTCAACCACATCAAAGAACTAAAGAACGTTTTTTAGAAGTTGGTGGAAATATTGATAGAGAACGTTTTTTAGATGAAGTTTTAATTCCTTTAAATAATAATGAAATTGTTAAATATCATATATTTGATTGTTCTTCAATGAGTCTTGGTGAGTGTATAGAAGTTAGTCCCAAAAAAGTAACAATTATTGAAGGTGCATATTCTATGCATAAAGAACTTTCATCTTATTATGATTTAACTGTTTTTTTAGATATATCACCTGAGTATCAAAAAGAAAGAATTCTTATTAGAAATAGTCCTAATTTTGCGAAAAGATTTTTTGAAGAATGGATTCCTTTAGAAAATAAATATTTTAATGAAACTAATATTAAAGATAGATGTAATTTAGTTATAGATATTAAAAAAGAAGTATAATTTTAAATTATACTTCTTTTATTTTATATTAATATTATTAACGTAAATGCAAATATTGCAAGTATTATTCCAACAAATCCATATTTGATAAATTTAACAAATGAGAAATCTATGTCTTGTTGTTTAACTAGACTTAAAAACATCATTCCCGCAAGAGAACCAAGTGGAGTAAATAAAGCGCATAGATTGGATGCGGCAATAACTTCATAAATTGCATTTAAATTAATAGTAGAACTTGCAAATATTTCAGAGTATAAAATACTCATTGGAATATTATTTAATAAATTCCCTAAAAAGAAACTACTTGCTCCATATAAAATAGGTGAGTTTATTTCTTCTAATAATTGTGATAATTCTTTAATGTATTCTGTTTTTGAAAAACAACTTATAAGAATTACCATTGACACTAAAAATGGAATAAACGCAATTGGTAAATCATGTAAACTATTTCTTAAAATATTTGTTTTTAGTTTTTTTACTATAGTATATATTAATGTAATAATAATTAGCGATAAAGCAAATCCAAGTGATACTAAGTACATTGGTATATTTATATAATTACTAATTGCCATTATTACTGTACAACTTATTAGATGTATTAAACCAACTATTAGTAAGAATTTAGATTTAATATTACTTTCTTGTTCGATTGCAATTAGTGGTTGTTTTAATTGTTTTTTAAATAATAGTAATAATATTAAACAAAGTAGTATTGATGTAAGAATCCCTATAATAAACATTTTGCTGAAGTATTCCATAAATGTTATACCCGCATTTGATGCAATGTATATATTTGTTGGATTACCAATAATTAGTGTCATACTAAGTGTGTTTGCTGCAAAGAATTCACCAATTAAATAAGGGATTGGATTTATTTTTGTATTTTTACAAAAGTAACAAATAAATGGTGTAAATGTTAATATGATTATATCATTTGATGTAAATACTGTAAGTATTGAAATTAATATAAATAGTGCTAAGAAAAGTGATATTTGACTTTTCTTAAATTTCATTGCGGCTAAATTTGCAATATAATGAAAGAATCCAAGTTTATCTAAAAAGATAGATAAGAAAGCCATTGATAAAAATAAAATAATTATTTTTATTGGATTCATCCCATTGGTATTAAAGAATAATTCTTTCATTTCGTTTATATTTATTTTACCAAATGCTATTAGTATTATTGCACCTATAAGTGTTATTATATAATATGTATCTAAATTTATTTTACCTAATTTTATTTTCGGGAAAAATAATAATGATAAAATCATTAATAGAATACATAGAGATACAACTATTAAGACAAACATATTTACACCTCTTTTTTAAAGCCAAAATATTTTAACATATTTATATTAATTATTCAAACATATAGTTTAAAAAAATAAAACTTCTATAGCATTGCTATAGAAGCTTTTTTATTTTTATGCAGGTATACCTTTTGAGAAAGTACCTTTCTTTTCAGCATATTCTTCATCTGACATTTTTAATATTTCAACACCAAGAATAATACCGTAAATAAAGTTAATTAAACCGATAATTCCAAATGTCACAATTGTTAAAATGATTCTTAAAACACCTTTTTTAATTTGTCCTTGCATAAAGCATGGAACACCATATTCATTAAAAATAATACACATAATACCAAATAAAATTCTATTATCCATAAAATTACCTCCTCGTTTATTGGTAATTTAATTATATCATATGCAATTTTTTATATCAATATACTAATTAATCTTTTTTGATTTCTCCTGCTTTTGTTAATGCAACCTTAGTGATTACAGGACCAAATAATTCATACACAAGAGTAGCACATAATACTACAGCCATAATTGTTCCGCCAAGACTATATAAGTAATCTGCATTACTAAAGAATACATCTTCTGCAAGTGCATTTGTTGCAAGACCTTTAAATGCATTTGTAGCACTTCTTGCCATACCGATTGCAACCCCTGCTTGTGGTAATAATGTAAGACCTAAGTATTTTTTAATATTTGGATCTGTTTTTTCTAGAGCACATCCGAATCTTGCACCAAAATATTTACCTAAACTTCTTGCAAGTAGATATACACCACAAATACCAATAACAGGTAATGTAATTAATTTAAAGTTAAGTTCTGCACCTGATAAAATGAAGAATAACATAAATAGTGCTGGTGTCCATCTTTCAATACCATCAAAAATTGTAAATGCATCTTTTCTTAAGTTACAGAAAGTAGCCCCAACCATCATACAAACAAGAAGTGATGAAAGTTCAATTCCAATCCATTCACCAAATAAACTACATAATGCTACAGCTAAGAAAATTGCAGCAATCATACATATTAATCTGTTTGCTCTTGATTTGAATAGTTTCATTGCCATAGCTAAAATGAATCCAATAATTCCACCAATTAAAATCGATAAGAAGATTTCTAAAAGTGGGAATACAATAATGTCTGCTACATTAATTGAACTGCTACCAATACCTGCATATTGTTTTGCAAATACTTGAGCAAGTGAAAAGCAAATTGAGAATAGTATTAAACCAACAGCATCATCCAGTGCAACAACTGGTAGTAATGTATCTGTAACAGGACCTCTTGCTTTATATTGTTTAATTACCATTAATGTTGCTGCTGGAGCTGTTGCTGTTGCAACTGCACCAAGTGTTAATATTATTGGTAATTTTTCATTAAATGTACCTGTCGCAAGACACATAATACTTAATGCGATAATTACGAAAATAAGTGCTGCTGCTGCTTGGAACATTGTAATAGTGATAATACCTTTACCAAGTTTTTTAATACTTTTAATTTTAAATTCACTACCGATTGAGAATGCAATGAAACCTAGTGCTAAATCAACAATGATTCCAAATGATTCTACCATGTGTTCTGATAGAACACCATCAAAATTATTAAAGAATAAACTAAAGAAATAAGGCCCCAACAGAATACCAATAATTAAGTATCCTGTTACGTTTGGAAGATGTGCTAGTTTGATTAGTCTATTAGATAAAAGTCCTGCGATTAAGGCAATACTTATACTAAGTAATATTCTTCCGGTTTCCATTAGTCATCAAGTCCTTCCAAGTAAGTTACTGGTACTGAATACATGAATCCTTTACCTTTGATACCATCTACTGCTTGATTTGCAAGTTTGAATAATTCTTTAACATCGCTGTCATTTTTAACAACAACGAAAATCATTGGTCTAGAATACTCTTCTGATTCATGTTCAACTACTTTACTAAAACCACCAAAATATGGAAGTGGTTCTACTGAATCCATTAATGCATGTCTAATACTTTTTGTTGAAAGTACTGATCCATGATAATGATTGTCTGAAAATTTCTTTAAAATTGTAGGGACATAAACTGCCTCTGTTAATACTGCGATAAATAATTGCATAATAGCGCCTCCTTTAAAACGTTAAATATTATACCACTTTTTATTTTTTTATGTTTATCATATGCGTAAGAAAGTGTTTTTATTTTATAAAAAAAAGAAATAAGATTACTCTTATTCCTCTTATAAAACTTTATTTAGAAATTCATCTATCACTTTATCATATTTTTCAGTGTTATTTATTTTTATTTTTGAATGAGCACCTTTATCAAATAATACTAATTCCTTATGGATCGATCCTGCTTTTTCATGTAGTTTTTTTGCATAATCAACTTTGGAAAATAGGTCTTCTTTACTTTGTAACATAAGTAGAGGAACATTTAATTTGTCAATATAATCAATTGGCCCAACATTCATTGAATGACCTGTATAATGTTTTTGCCAAGCATTTATTAAACTATAAAAGATAAATATTGGTTTTTTCTTAACTCTTAAATTATTTTTCATTGATTCGCCGAAGTTAGGAAACATACCTTCTGTTACTACTGCCTTTACATATGGTTTACAGTTTCTTAAAGTTAATGCTAGTATTCCACCAGCAGCTCCTATACATATTCCGTGGAATACGAAAGATTCAACATTATATGTATCATGCATATATTCTACCCATTTTGCAATATCTTTACTTTCTTCAAATCCAACTGTGTTAAATCTTCCATCACTTAAACCATGTGCTCTTGGATCTAGTACTAAAATATTACATTTATGATAATAACTTCCCGCAAAATAATATCCATATTTTAAAGATTCTGTTCTACCTGATAAAATTACTGCACAAGTCTTTTTTCCAAAGTCATAGTACTCACCATATAGATTTAGTCCTTCGTTAACCATATGAACATCAATCTTATATTGTTTATTATCCTCAGCCCATTTTAAGCCTATAGAATACATTTTTTGTGATTCCTCGTCTATTGATGAAGGGATATCTCTACTCCAAGATTCTTTTGATACTCTACTAAGTGTTTTTATATATACTTGATATGATGCAATTATATATGTAAGAGCCCACATAAATAATCCAGAAATAATTAAGCCGAATAATATCCAAAGAAATATTGGATGTGTAATTATATCTAACATTTTTTATTTCCTTTCTTTTTGTTTTTTAAAACTTCTAATTCTTCACGAAGTTCAAGAGCTCTTTTATAAATATAATTGTTTAAATTTTCTCTTTCTTCTTTTGAAGTTATTTTTGAATTTGGATTAATGAATTTAGATACATCTATTTCTTCACTAATTATTACACTTGTTCTTTTAAATAATCCATAATTACCATCTGTTATAACAAGTACAATAGGTACATTTGCTCTATGAGCAATTAGTGTGTAACTTGGTTTAAATTCGTGGATTTTTCCATCTGGTGTGTTTTTTCCTTCTGGGAATATTTGCACAAGTTGTCCACTTTTTAAAACATCAGCGCAAACATCAACAAATCTCATATTTCTAGTTTCTCTATTTGCTTCAATGGCACCAAAGAATTTCATTCCAAATCTTGTTATTTTACTTTTGAATGGCATCTCTGATGCGACAACATTTAGTTTTCTTAATGCTACAAGATAACATGCAAATACATAATCAAGCATATTATAATGATTTGATACAATTAATTTACCACCTTTTTTAAGATTAGTATTTTTTTTATCAACATAATATGTTTTCTTTTTAAAGAATAATACAAGTAATGGATATCCAATAATAACACCTATTACTCTAAATATTTCATAAATCATTATTATTCTTGAGATTCCTTTCCCATAAATCTAATATCATTATTAAATCCATATGACATTAAAAATCCAAATACACATGTGATACTTGCAATAATTGGTAATAGCCAAATGCAATTAAAATTCTTTAAAGCAGTTAAAATGACACCTGTCGCAATACCAGCCGCAATTCCTTCAAAAATTCCTTGAACTGCAAAATACATTGCAGAAACAGTTTTACCTGTTCTTTGATATTCAAGTTCTGCAATATTTGATGGAACAGAATATGTAATTGAGAAAAATGCACCTATTGAGAATGATATAAATATACCACCAAGTACAGCAACTATATGTAATTCTAAGTCAGAAAAACTAAATGGATTAAAATAACAGAATGATAATACTAACATTCCTATTGCAAAAACTGTTAATACAAATCGATATGCAAAACCTAAACCACGTTTTTTCATAAATTTATTGTACGCCATTATTGTTAGTGGAACTGGTGCGAACGAAGAAGCCATTACAACAGTCATATTTAAACCAGTTGATGAGAATACTTCATTAATACCACCTAAGAATAATTGTAATCCGATTGTAACAACACTAATTGTGAACATCCAATAAATAAATGTTTTATTTTTAAATGAACATTTAAATGCTTCTTTTAATGTAACATGCCCTTTTTCTTCATTGACAGTTTCATTATTTTCATTTTCTTTTAGCATAAAAAATGGAATTAACATTGTTAATGCTAAAGGTAAAAACATTAATGCGATTGTTCTTATGTTAAATTTCATTCCAATAAATATAGGTATTAAAGCAAAACCTAAAGAGAAATATACAACGTCAAATATTGATTTTACATTTGATAAAAACATTACATCTTTTTCTGTTGCGCAAACTTCTCTAAATGTTGCGTAATAAGTTAGCATTGTTAATGTATAGGATGAAAAGAATAAACATAAAATTACGCCAAACCAAACTGTATTTAAAATTGTTGCAGAATCATTAAGTGGTATTAAGAATAACACAAATGTAATAATTGTTGGTATTACACCAATTAATAATCCTGTTTTACGACGACCAAACTTTGTATTAATTTTATCAATTAGATATGCAAAAGGTAAATCAATAAATCCATCAAGAGCTTTTGCTAAAAAATATAATACTGTCCAAAGAGCATAAACAACTATATCTTTATTAAGATATGTCCAACATTCTCTATTATCAACAAATCCACCAACTTGTAAAGCACTACATAAATATGATCCCATGAATAAAGACAACATATTTATACCAAGGCCTGAACATCCGTATAAAATTAATTGTTTCTTACTAGTTAATTTCTTCATCATATTCTCCTTAATAGTAATTTATTTACTATTTAATATTTCTCTTACTGCTTCATCCATTGCAAGTTTTTCAGTTTCTGAATCAACAGAAATTGGATTTCCCATGAAATATGCACATATCATACCAGGGCCAATATTTGTTCCACATCCACTAAATACATCACTTACAAAAATCTTCTTGCATTTGATAGTTTCTTCTAATTTCTCTTTTAGCATATTAGCATATTCTTCTCTATCACTATGCATAATGAATATGTATTGATTTTCTATATCTGTCGCAACTTTTTTAATATATAAAGCTGTTACACTTAAAGCTTTCTTTATACCTTTTACTTTTGAAAGTACAGATACATATCCATCAACAGTAGAATCTCCCATTGGTTTAATTCCAACAAAGTTTCCCATGATAGCTTTACCCCTTGAAATTTGACCACGTCTTGCAACATAAGTTAAATCATCAATTGGTCCCATTTGGTGAACTCTAGCTTTATTTTCTTCAAGCCAGCTAATTACTTCTTCAAATGATTTTCCTTCTTTTTGAAGTTCTAATGCGTAAGCAACAAGAAGACCAAATGATCCAGACATTCTCATACTATCAAAACAATAGATATTTGCATTTGGATATTCTTCTAAAACTTGTTCTTTCGCAAGATTAGCAATATTAAAAGTACCACTAATTTTAGATGAAATTGACATACTTAATACATCATATCCAAGTTCAATATATTTTTTGAAAGTTAGATAATATTCTTCTGGGCTTGCTGCAGCACTACTTACTTCGTTTCTTTTGTTGCTAATTGTTGAATAAAATTCTTTTTGAGAAATATTTTCCCAGTCTAATCTTGTTTGAATGCTTTTACCGTTGATATGAACATAACCCATTATATATTCTTCAAGACCAAAGTAATCTCTCATTTCTTTTGATAAATCACAAGTAATATCAGGTATGATTATATATTTTTTCATACTAGTTCCTCACTTTTCACATTAATACATAGTATATTCTATCATATTATGTCGAAAATGTAAAGTAATAATAGAATAAAGAACCACCATATTTTATTGAAATGGTAAAATAAACGTAGACACAAAAAAACGTGTTTACGTTTTTTATTATGTTATAATAAAATAAAGGAGATGATAATATGGCAAGACCAGAAGGTAGAAAAAATAGAGAATGGTCTAAAGAACAAAAATATGAAATTATTAAATTCATTCTTAATGGTGAGAAAAGTTCTTATGATTTAGAACGAGAATTACATATTAGTGGCGGGATGATTCGACGTTGGGTTATACGTTATAATGAAGGCGGAATCGAGGCTTTAGAAAATCAGCGTAAACCCGGTAATCC
>JAZKYN010000013.1:0-6534 GCA_045612145.1 Bacilli bacterium | reverse complement strand
TTTTATCAAATAATTTATCTTATGTAAACGTTTTTAAAATTTATGTTATTAATTATTCTTACACTTTAATTGTTTATTTTATTATTTTTTGTTATAATCTTTTTAGGTGATTTAAATGAACGATATTAAAAATTATATTATTAGTACTAGAAGACATTTACATATGCATCCAGAAATTGGATTTAACACTCATAATACCGCAAACTTTATTTTTGATGAATTAGCTAATATGGGATATAATCTAAAATATGTTGTTAATAATGCAGGTGTTATTGCAAAACTAGATCTAGGAAAATCAAAAACAATTGCATTCAGAACAGATATGGACGCATTAAATATAAAAGAAGTTAATGATCTATCATACAAAAGTACAAATGACTTTATGCATGCTTGTGGACATGATGGACATATGTCTATTATTCTAGGTCTTGCAAAAATGATAATGAATGAAAAAGATAATTTAAACTACAATGTGTGTTTAATTTTCCAACCTGCTGAAGAAGGTCCTCTTCCAGGTGGCGCAACAAAAATCCTAGAAGAAAATGTTTTAGAAAATATTGATGCATTCTATGCTTACCATGTATCTAATAAATACAAAACTGGAGAAGTCGCAATTAAAACTGATTCTGCAGCTGCAGCTCCTGATTTATACGATGTCGTTGTTCATGGTGTTGGTTGTCATGCATCAACTCCAAGTATGGGAGTTAATCCAAATCTTATTATAAGCCATTTAGTTTTAGAACTAGATAAACTTTATAAGAAACTATTAGCTAATAATCCTTTCTTAGTTATAACAACTACAACAATTTCTTCAAATGGTGCATACAATATTATACCTGATACAGCTATGATTAAAGGTACTGCTCGTTCATTTACAAATGAGGAAAGAAACATGCTAAAAAATGAAATGGAAAATGTTGTTAACTCTATAAGTAATATATATAACGTTAAAATTGATTTTAATTTCCACTATGCATATAATCCAGTAATTAATGATAAAAATCTTACAAACATATATTTTAAACATGCAAATAAATATATGAATAATTGTATTACTCTTGAAAAGCCAGAAATGATTGGTGAAGATTTCTCTTATTATAGAAGACTTGCACCAATATGTTTAGTATGGCTTGGAACAAGAGATAATAATTCCGAAATCATTGATCTACATAGTCCTAAATTTTCAATTGATGAAGAAGCGTTATTAAATGCATCACTTGTATTCTTAGACATATTAAAAGGAACTGATTTATAAATCAGTTCCTTTCTTTTTTTCATTTTTTTGTATGTATTGTGTATAATAAATTAATAATAAACAAGTGAAGGCCATTTTTTTTGGGGGAGTGGCCTTCAGTGTATAATAAACAGTTTGGGGGGATGTTTATTATACGATAATATTATATCATAATTCGAGCTTTTTTGCAAGCATTTTTATCATTTTTATACATAAATTGTAGAAATATGTTCTAAATTTTTGCCATTTTTGAAAGAGCGTTTTTTGCTGCTAACTGACTAGCTTCTTTTTTAGATCTACCTGCACCTGTTCCAAGTACAATTCCTTCTAATAATACAGAGATTGTAAACGTTGGTTCATTTGCTGTTCCTTCTTTTCTATCTAGTCTATATGTAAGTGCAGATCTTGTTTCTGCTTGAACATATTCTTGTAATCTACTTTTGTAATCAACAAATTCAACTTGGTCATTTGCAATAATATGAGGGAATACTAGTTTTTCTAGTATTTTTTTAACATCATCAATTCCATTTGTTAAAAATAAGGCACCAAGGAATGATTCAAAAGCATCGTTGATTACTGCATCTTTACTTCTACCACCAGACATTTCTTCTCCACGTCCAAGTAAGATAAGTTTATCAATTGATAACTCTTTTGCATATTTTGCATTAGCATTTTCACATACATATGTTGCGCGTAATTTACTCATTTTACCTTCTGGCATGTTTGGAAAATTATCGTATATATATTTTGCGACAAGCATACCAAGAACTGAATCTCCTAAAAACTCTATTCTTTCATTACTTTTTAAATTATGTTCATTTGCATATGATGAATGAGTCATTGCAAGTAAGAAATGATCATAATTATTTACTTTAATGTTATATTTATCTAATATTTGATTTAATAGTTTTGTATCTAACATTTCTTACCTCCTAGTCTAATTCTGTTTGTTTCATTTGATAATTTGTTTTTGCAACATTAAATAATGTTTCATATTCAGGATTTGTAAAATTATCAAGATTATTTATTATTTCTTCAGAATCGCTATTTGCAATTTCTAATAATTCTGAATCATCTTTTATTGATGCATATTTAAAGTTCATTGAACCTGATTGTTTTTCACCAAAGAATTCACCTGGTCCTCTATTTATTAAGTCATATTCTGCAAGTTTAAAACCATCTGTATTTTGTTCAACCATTTTTAATCTTTCAACAGCCATTTCTGTTGGATTGTTTGCAATAAAGAAACAGTATGGAATACTATCACTTCTCATTACACGTCCTCTTAATTGGTGAAGTGTAGCAACACCAAATCTTTCAGCACCAAGCACAACGATTGTTGTTGCATTTTCTACGTTTACTCCAACTTCAATTACACTTGTTGCAACTAAAATTTGAACTTCATTATTTAAGAATTTTTGCATTATTTCTTCTTTTTCATCAGTTTTTAATTTCCCATGAATCAATCCAACATTTGCAAGACCATCGAAATATTTTGTCATGTTATCATATATTTCTGTAGCATTCGCAACATCTAGAGCCTCTGATTCTTCAATAAGTGGCGTAACAACATATATTTGTTTTCCAAGTTTAAGTTGTTCTTTCATATGATTAATAACATCTCTTTTATTTGCATTATCTACGTATTTAGTAATAACAGGTTTTCTATTTTTTGGCATTGTTTTAATAATAGATATGTCTGTATCACCATATGCTGATATTGCAAGAGATCTTGGAATTGGCGTTGCGCTCATTTTTAGATAATTTACATCAAGTCCTTTATTCTTAATAAGCACTCTTTGTTTAACACCAAATCTATGTTCTTCATCCGCAATAACAAGTCCTAAATTATTATATTCAATATCTTTTTGGAATAATGCATGTGTTCCAACAATGATATTTATTTTTCCATTTTCTAAGTTTTCAATAATTTCATTTCTTACTTTTGCAGAAGTTGTTCCTGTAAGAAGAGCAATATTTATATCATAATCTTTTAAAAGTTCTTTTACTGTTGCGTAGTGTTGTTTTGATAATATTTCTGTTGGACACATTAAAGCTGCTTGATATCCATCTGATACACATGCAAGCATTGAAAGAAGTGCTACTATTGTTTTACCACTACCAACTTCACCTTGAAGTAATCTGTTCATAGCATATGGTGCTTTCAGATCTTTTAAGATTTCTTTTGTTACTTTAACTTGGTCATCTGTTAATTCAAAATTAAGACTATTTATAAGTTTTTCAAGTACATCTTCTTTATAGTTAATAACAGGAGCATTATGTTCAAGTTGTCTCATATGATGAAGATATTTCATTGATAATTGATATTGTAACAATTCTTCATATTTAATTCTGTTTACAGCTTTTTTAATATCATTCATATTATCAGATAAATGCAGAGTATGTATTGTTTCTTTTAATGATAATAAGTTATGTTTATTTAAGATATCAGTTGGAAGAGTTTCTTTGATTTTCTCCTTGTATCTTCTATATACCATACTGATTATTTCAATATATTTTGTTTCCGCAATATCTTTTACTTTGTAGTTTGCAACAATATTTTTATCTATTTCATCACATATTAATAAATTACTTACTGTGAAGTTATTCATATTTTGATAAAATTTACCTTGTACTCTAAGTACTGTTCCATAGTTTAATTTTCCTTTTAAGAATACTCGGTTAAATATTGTACATCTTATTTTTACACCTTCTACTTCTAATTGAAAAACTACTGTAGAAAGTTTACTTTTTAAATAGTTTACTGTTACTTTTGAAACAATTGTCCCTTCTAAACAAGTTGCCTCATCAAGTACAGCATCATTTATAGATTTTACAGTAAAATCTTCATATTTTGTTGGAAAATCAAATAGAAGATCTTTAACAGTTAATATGCCTTTTTTCTTAAATATGTTGACATATCTTGCTAAAATGTAATCTTCATCTGACAATAAATAATTATTAAGCATATTAACCTCCTTCTATTTAATAAAAAGTGGAGATTATCTCCACTTATTTTTTTTATTATTCAATTGATAAAACGTAACTATAAATGTCTTGTTTACCATTGATTGTGTCAACTTCTAAGTTAGGATAATTTTCACTTATTAAGTTTTGAACTTCTGATAATTCTTCTTCAGTAACGTCTTTACCATAAATAATAGTAATGATTTCTTTTTCAAGAGCGTTTGCACTTTCTAAAATACCTTTAACTGCATCAATTTTTGCTTCTTTAGATACAACAATTTTACCATTGCAAATACCAATGTAGTCACCTTCATTAATATGAACGCCTTCGATTTCTGCATTTCTGATTGAATAAGTTACAAGTCCTGTTGTAACATTACTGATAACATCTTTAATATCATTAATAATAGTTTCAATATTACCACTACTTAAATCAAGCATTGTAAGTGCAGAATAACCTTGAGCAAGTGATTTACTTGGAGCAACAAATACTCTTGCATTTTCATAGTATTTTCCTGCTTGTTCAGCTGTTAATACGATATTTGAATTATTAGGGAAAACAATAATGTTTTCAGCATTTAGTGAATCAAAACCTTTTACAAAGTCTTCTGCTGAAGGATTCATACTTTGACCACCTTCAACAACATAATCAACACCAATTTCTTTAAATACTTCGATTAGTCCTTCACCACTTGCAACTGCAACTATAGCGAATTTTTTGCGTGCTTGTTTTTCTCTTATTTCAACACATTGTGGACAATCACAATCTTCAACAGCTTTAGGTCCTTCATCCACTTGAGATTCACTATGTTGAACAGACATGTTTTCAATTTTTAAAGTAACATATTCACCATATTGTTGGCAATGATTTAATACAACCCCTGGTGTTTTTGTATGTACATGTACTTTAACGATATCTTCATCTTTTAAAGCAACAATACTATCACCTAGTGATTCTAAGAATTCAACAATTACTTTTACATCAAATTTTTCTACATCAACTTTTTTGTTTTGAAGTTGAAGAATAAATTCTGTACAATATCCATATTCAAGTTCACTATCAGCGTTAAAGCTTCCGCTTGCTACAACTGATTGAGCTTGTACATGGTCTACTGGTTTAACAGTTTCTCCATGTAATGCTTTTAACATACCTTCAAATACATAAACAAGACCAGCACCACCTGAGTCAACTACACCTGCTTCTTGTAATGCAGGAAGAAGACTTGGAGTTCTTCCTAAAGATGAATGAGCTTCATCAATTAATATTTTAAAGAACGCTTCGATTGTTGTTCCTTTTTTAACAGTTTTGTAAGCTTTTTTTGCAGATTCTCTTGCAACAGTAAGGATAGTACCTTCTACTGGTTTCATAACAGCATGATAAGCTTGATCAACACCACTTAAGAATGCTTTAGCTAAATCTTTTGCTTGAACTTCTTCGAATCCTGCAAGTCCTTTATAAATACCTCTAAAGAATTGTGATAAGATAACACCTGAGTTTCCACGTGCCCCCATTAACATTCCTCTAGATAATTTTTTGGCAACTTCATATATAGATTTTTCTTCAAATTTCTTTAATTCATTTGCTCCTGCTTCAATAGTCATACGCATGTTAGTACCAGTATCACCATCTGGAACAGGGAATACATTTAAGGCATCAACTTCTTTATAATGTAACGCTAAGTTTGCTGCACCGTTGATGACAAGTTCTTTATATAACTCACCATTCATTTTTAAATGTTGCATAAATATGCCTCCTTATAGGTTAATTTTATATGCTAATATATTTTAACATATTTTTTATTATTTTGCAAGCAAATGAAACCCAACGTCTATTTTAAGAAATCTTTTTTGCTTTTTTATAGTAATTCGGTTGCAAATATTTGTTTTTTTTGGTATAATATATGGGAAATGAAAGTATCAATTTAAGGAGGAACACTTTAATGGCAAAATGTTATGTAACAGGTTTAGGACCTAAAGCCGGAAATAATCGTTCTCACTCATTACAAGCAAGTCGTCGTACTTGGAAACCAAATCTTCAAAAAGTTCGTATTAAAGACGAAAATGGAAATGTTGTAAGAGTGTATGTTTCTACTCGTGCTTTACGTACTGGATTAAAGAATGGTTCAATCGAACGCGCATAGTAAATAAAAACCTACGAAATGTAGGTTTTTTTCTTTTTTATATTATTGCATATATTAATAAACCAAGTAAAAAGCTACTTGCATTTAATAATAGTGATATTAAAAATGATTTTTTAAATTTTTTAAAATAAATTATATATAATAATGTTTCAACGAATAATACTGTTATTTCTAAGATTATTACAACAATTA
>JAZKYN010000012.1:0-5126 GCA_045612145.1 Bacilli bacterium | reverse complement strand
ATATTAAAAAAACAATAACAAAAATCATTATCAAAGAAAATATATCACCGATATTAAATTTAAAGTTTGTTAACTTTTTAATTAAAGAATAGTTAATTATAAAACCGATAATTATTTCAAGTACAATTGATACAAGTAATGCGTTAAAGTTAAGTTTCTTAGAAAAACACAAAATTAATAAAAATATTGTTCTTAAAAAATTCACAACAGTTGAAGAAATAAATACTTTTTTTGCTTCACCTAGTCCATGCAATGTTGAAATTAATGGAACTTGTAAATAGAAAAACAAAAAGAAGAAGATTACATATTTTATTAAATGACTTCCCTCCTTTGTTCGATAAATTAAATACATAAAATCAGGTGCGTTGAAGAACAAATTTATTGATAAAATCATAAAAGGTATTATTGTAAAAATTAAGGATTTTTTAATATAATAGTGAATACTATTAGTTTTATTTAAAGCATTCGCTTCAGAAATATATGGAACCATTGTAAATGATATAGCTTGAGGTATAAAAGATATGAATGTTAATAGTGGAATTACATAGGCATCTATGATTGTGAAATTTGTTTGTATATCATTTATTTCATATCCAATTTTATTAAGAATAAAGGTATAAATTATTGGTTCTAAAAAAAATGTAAAGTTTCCAAGTAATCTTGATAATGTGTTAGGTACTGATAAATTTAAAATTGCTTCTTTTTCACCATATGTGTTATCGTATGTTTCAACTTTATATTTTCTAATTTTAAATAAACAAAAAACAATTGCACATATTTCACCAAAACTTAGAGCCAATAAACAAAAAGAAGTAGCAGTAATAATGCCAAAAGGTAACATTATAATTACGAAAATAATACTAAATGATGTTCTACCTATTTGTTCAACTAAGTTAGCAATTGATGTGATATTGACTTTTTTTATGCCAGTGAAATAACCTTTTAAACCATCGCTTATTCCCACTAGTAGAATAAGTGGTGCACCTGTTAATAATGGATAAAATAGATTAGGATTCTTTAAAAAACGTACAGTTATTAATTTTAGTAAAAAAATATAAATAATCATAATTAATACTGATAAAGTAAATGTTATTGAAAATGCTTGACTTAATATTTTCTTAGGTGAATATTTTTTATTTGTAACAGCTTCTGATATAAGTTTACTAATTGTAATATTTAAACTAAATCCTGCTACTCCAATAAATAACATAATTGTAGGAAATGATAAAACATATAAACTCATTCCACTTGTTCCAAGAGTTCTTGTAATAAAAATTTTATTAGCTAAACCTAATATTTTTATAAGAAAATTAGATAAAATAATTATTAATGTATTGATAAAAAAAGTGTTTGCTATTATTTTTTTCATAAAATTTCTCCTTTATATAATCATATGATTTATAATATAAAAATATATTAAGTAAATAGTACAAAAAAACAACAAAATTCTTTGTATTTATTTATTAATTATGTTATAATATATTTTGTAAAAGTATGTTAAAATGAGGTGTTTTATGAATTTAAAAGAACATATTGCAATAATTGAAGATTTTCCAATAAAAGGAATATCTTTTAAAGATATTACTCCAATCTTACAAAATGGAGATGCATTTAATTATTCTACTGACCAACTTGCTGAATTTGCTAAAAAACAAGGTGCAAATGTAGTTGTTGGCCCTGAATCTAGAGGATTTATTTTTGGTTGTCCCGTAGCTACAAAATTAAATATTGGTTTTGTTCCTGTAAGAAAACCAGGTAAACTTCCAAGAGAAACTGTTCAAGTAGAATATAGTCTAGAATATGGTAAAAATGTTCTTGCTATGCATAAAGATGCATTAAAACCAGGCGACAAAGTTGTTATTATTGATGACTTGCTTGCGACAGGTGGAACTTTAAAGGCTACAATTGACTTAATTGAATCAGTTGGAGCAAAAGTTGTTGGATGTGCATTTGTAGTTGAACTTACTGGATTAAATGCTAGAAAATTAATTGAAAATTACGAAGTATTCTCACTAGTTAATTACGAATTCTAATTTAAAGAGGAGGCACCATATGGGTGAAGTGAATAAACCTAATACTATTGAAGATCTTATAGAATTAGCGCAAACGTATATACATGAAGAAAATAATTTAAATCTTATTAGAAAAGCTTATATGGTTGCTAAAGAAAAACACGAAGGACAAGTTCGTAAATCTGGAGAACCATATATTCAACATCCACTTGAAGTTGCTTATATTCTTACAACAATTCATGGTGGTCCATCTACAATTGCTGCAGGGCTTCTACATGACGTTTTAGAAGATACTGATATGACAAAAGATGAAATGGCAAACGAATTTAATAAAGATGTTGCTGAAATTGTTGATGGTGTTACTAAAATTAGTAAATTAAAATATATGACAAAAGAAAAAGCCCTTGCGCATAACCATGAAAAATTATTACTTGCAATGGCGAAAGATATTCGTGTAGTCTTAGTAAAAATTGCTGATAGACTTCATAATATGAGAACAATTCAGTATCATGATCCAGTAAAACAAAAACGTATTTCTCAAGAAACACTTGATTTATATGCACCTCTTGCTCATAGACTTGGGATGTATAGAATAAAAGCAGAACTTGAAGATTTAAGTTTTAAAGCTATAGAAACTGAAGAATATCATAAAATAGCAAGAGAAATTGTAACAAGAAAAGCAGAACGTGAAGAAGATATTGAAACAATGATGAAGCTAATTGAAGATCAACTTGCTTCACATAAACTTTATGACTATGAAATAAAAGGTCGTATAAAAAATATTTATAGTGTCTACAAGAAAATTGTTAATAAAGGAAAGAAACTTGATGATATTTTTGATTTACTTGCTTTAAGAGTTATTGTAAATAGTGTTGAAGAATGTTATCGTGTATTAGGTATAATCCATAGTGTTTGGACTCCACTTCCAATGAGATTTAAAGATTATATTGCGGTTCCAAAACCAAATATGTATCAATCTTTACATACAACTGTAGTTGGTGCACTTGGTAAAATTTATGAAATCCAAATTAGAACATATGAAATGGATAGAATTGCCGAATTAGGGATTGCTGCTCACTGGGCATATAAAGAAAATGCTGGATATTCACCTGAAAAAGAACAACTTGAAATTACTAATAAACTAAAATGGTATAAAGATTTAACAACATATGTTGAAAATTCAGATCGAGAAGATCCACTTGATAGTATCATTGAAGATATTTTTAGTGCAAATGTTTATATATTTACACCAAAAGGTGACGTATATGATTTTCCAGCAGGCGCTATGCCACTTGACTTTGCCTATAGAATTCACTCTGATATTGGTAACAAAACTGTAGGTGCAATCGTAAATGGTAAAATTGTTCCACTTAGCTATAAATTAAAAACTGGTGATGTTGTTGAAATTAAGACAAGTAAAACTTGTAGCGGCCCTACAAATGCTTGGATTAAACTTGCAAAAACATCACATGCTAGAACTAAAATTAAAGGTTTTATTAATAAAAAACAACGTGATGAAATTGTACAAAAAGGTATGGAAGAATTTGCCAATATGGCTAAGAGTTTAGGATACAATCCTCAAAACTTAGATGAAAAAGCTCTTAAAGAAAATTTCTCTAAATACAATTTCAAAGCAGTAGAAGATTTATATTGGTTAATCGGAAAAGGAGAAGTTTCATCTCTTGCGGCAATTAATCGTCTATTAGGATTAACTGATATTAAACTTGATGATGAAGCTGCTTTAAAACAATATAGTGAAGATTCATCAAACATTAGAAAACATGTTGCAAATAATGGATACGGTGTTGTTGTTGAAGGACTTGACCGTGCTAAAATTAAACTTGGTAATTGTTGTCAACCTATCTTTGGAGATGAAATTTCAGGTTATATTTCAAAAGGTAACGGTATAATCGTACATAGACTTGATTGCCCAAATGTTGATAAAAATGGTTCAGAAAGATTTATTCATGTTTTCTGGGAAAAAGAATCTCGTGGAAAAGTATTTGATACAACACTTAAAGTTCTTTCATTTGATAGAAAAAATTTACTTGCTGATATGATTAACATCTTAAACTCTTGTAATGTCACAATTGGGTCTGTAACTTCAACAAAAAACAAAGCCGGTGAATGTGTTACAAAATTTAAATTACAAGTTGCAAGTTTAAATGATTTAAATACAACAATTTTAAATCTAAATAAAATTTCAGAAATTTATGAAATAGAAAGAGTGTGCAAATAATGAAAGTTGTTGTCCAAAGAGTTTTGAATGCAGCATGCATTGTTGATGGCAATACTGTATCAAAAATTGATAAAGGCTTAATGTTACTTGTAGGTTTTACACATACAGATAGTTTAATTCAAGTAGAAAAAATGGCTAATAAAATATCGAAACTTAGGATTTTCGAAGATAATGCAGGAAAAATGAACTTATCTGTTAAAGATATTAATGGAGAAATTTTATCAATTTCACAGTTCACATTATACGCAAATCCATATGAAGGGAATAGACCGTCATTTGTTGACGCGATGAAACCAAATGATGCTACTGTTTTATACGAAGAATTTAACAAAAAATTAGAAGAACTTGGCTTTACAGTAGGTCGTGGCATATTTGGTGCTGATATGAAATTAGATATTTTATGTGATGGACCTGTAACAATCAATTTAGAATTTTAGGAGGAAAGGATGTACCGAAGTATTATTTTAGAATTTTTAAGTACCAACAGAATTAATCTTCTGGAAAATAATTATTCACAAATCACTTTGGTACTTTTTCCATATGAATTAAAAAATATACAAAAGTTAGAAAACGAAATTTCAAATGTTAAAGTATATCATGTTAAAGAACCATATACTTTTTTAAAAGAATATGACTTTTCAAAACTACAAAATTCAATTGTAGAAATGGTTCTTGAATACAAAGAAATAATAAAAATAAATAAAGATGATATTTCGTTTGAAATATCTGATCCATATTATTTAAAAGATATAAAAAAACAAGAATTTAAATCAATTGAACTAGTACCTGTTTTAAATGAAAATGATTTAATTGCAGTTGCTATTCTATATAGTAATAACTATAATTCAAGTTTTAATATATCAAATAAAAAATGG
>JAZKYN010000011.1:0-3280 GCA_045612145.1 Bacilli bacterium | reverse complement strand
CCAGCGCATTTTATAAAAGATGGAAAAACAATCGATCAAATACCACTTGATTATTTTGTAGGTAATTGTTATGTTCATACTCATTTAGGAAATATCACAAAAGAAGATGCAGTAAACATATTAAATAAAATAAATAATGTTGATAAACTACTAATTAAAGGTGATGCAACTATAATAAAAGAATCTGCAGATGTTTTTAAGGATTCAAATCTTAAATTAATTGGAATAGAAAGCCAATCAGTAGGTCCAATTAATAGTCCAATGGAAGTTCATCAAATATTGTTAGGAAAAGAAATAGTCCTACTTGAAGGATTAAATTTAAAAGACGTAGTAGATGGTATATATTTTTTATGTGCACAACCATTAAATTTTAAAGGAATTGAAGGATCACCTTGTAGAGCAATTTTAATAAAAAACTAGATTTTAAATCTAGTTTTTTTCTTGCCTTAATTTTGACATTATTGACAAATAATAATATAATATATAAGATATTAAAAAAGTAGGTAAATTGTTATGATAAAATTATCAAGTCACTTTTCATATAAAAAAATAATAAAGTTTACACTACCTTCTATTGCAATGATGATTTTTACATCTATTTATGGAATAGTTGATGGATTATTTGTTTCAAATTTTGCTGGAGATATGGCTTTTAAAGCAATAAATTTAATAATGCCATTTTTAATGATATTAGGAACAGTTGGATTTATGTTTGGAACAGGTGGGACTGCAATTGTTGCGAAAAAAATAGGTGAGGGAAATGATAAAAAAGCAAATGAGTATTTCTCATTATTTGTTTATTTTACATTTACCTTAGGAGTAATCTTTTCTATATTAGGAATAATTTTTATTAAACCTGTAGCAACACTTCTTGGAGCAGAAGGAGAATTATTAAATAATTGTGTTATTTATGCTAGAATTATATTAATTGCTCTTCCATTTTTAGTATTGCAATATGTATTTCATAGCTTTGTAATTGCGGCAGAAAAACCAAAATTAGGTTTGCATGTAACATTAATAGCTGGAGTAACAAACATGATATTAGATGCATTATTAGTTATATTGCTTCCAAAAGAATTAAAATTAGTTGGTGCCGCAATCGCAACAGGAATATCTCAAACACTTGGAGGCTTAATTCCGCTTATATATTTCTTTAAAAAAAATGAAAGTTTATTACAACTTGGAAGAACAAAATTTTATTTAAGACCAATAGGAAAAGCTTGTATAAATGGATCTTCTGAATTTATGAGTAATATATCAATGAATCTAGTTGGTATGATATACAACATTAAATTAATCGAATACGCAGGATATGATGGCATAGCTGCTTATGGAGTAATGATGTATGTTGGATTTATCTTCGCTAGTACATTTATTGGCTATTCAATAGGATCTGCGCCAATAGTAAGTTATAATTTTGGTTCTAAAAATTATAAAGAGTTAAAAAATGTTAGAAGAAAAAGTATGATTATAATAGGTATATTAGGAATAGTAATGTTATTAATAGGAGAACTATTAGCTAATCCTTTTTCAAGAATATTTGTAAGTTATGATCAAGAATTATTAAATATGACAACGCATGGTTTTAGAATATTTGCATTATCATTTCCCTTTATGGGATATGCGATATATGGTTCTGGATTCTTTACAGCATTAAATGATGGAACAACTTCAGCAATAATATCATTTTTTAGAACTCTTGTCTTTCAAGTATTAGCAGTAATCTTATTGCCAATTATATTTAAATTAGATGGTATATGGGCATCAATTGTGGTAGCTGAGTTTATGGCAGTAGTATTTACAGTTTTCTTTTTAATGATAAAAAAGAAAAAATATAATTATTAATTAATAACTTGTAAATTATTGAAAAATTTGGTAAAATATATATAAATTTTTATTAGGAGATATACGCTATGAAAGATTTTATGCCGCGAAAAAATCAAGAGAAAAAGATGCTTGAAAATGTTTTAGCAGTTTCAGCAAAAGCAAGAAGAGAAAAAGAAAAGAATAAAGAAGTTATAAATGCGACATCTGGATCATACTATGATGATAATGGAAATATCAAAGTATTTGAATGTGTGAAAAATACATTTGAAGGTGGCAAATATAATAGTAATCTTTCATATGCAAGTTTAAGAGGAACTCCTGAATATTCAGAAGCAGTAACAGAGTGGATTTTAGGTGATGATTATAAAACTGAATATAGTGACTATCTATTTAGTTTAATCGCAACACCTGGTGGAACTGGTGCAGTATCTTTAACAGTTGGAACATACCTAGAAGATGGCGAAGGTTTAATGTTACCAGATATTATGTGGCCTGCATATCTTCAAATAGCAAAAAACCAAGGAGTTAATACACATACATATAAGTTATATAATGACGAAAACAAATTAAATACAGAAAATATTTTAGAAGTTGGTAAAACACTTCAAGAAAAATATGATAAAGTTGCAATCGTAATTAATGATCCATGTCATAATCCAACAGGATATACAATGAGTGAATCAGATTATAAGAGATTAATTGATGTATTAAATGAACTTGCTAAAACAACAAAAGTTGTATTATTACTTGATATAGCATACTTAGATTATGGTAAAAATACAGGTAAATTCACAAGAAATAATTTTAAATTATTAAAGAACTTATCTGATAATGTAATGATTTTATTTGCATTTTCTGCTTCAAAAACATTCGGTATTTATGGATTAAGAGTAGGTGCTTTACTTCAAATTACAAAATCAGAAAAAGAACATAATTTATTCATTGATGCATCAAGTTATTTTGCAAGAAGCATATGGTCAAATACAACTCATTTTGGTATGAATATTGTAGAAAATACATTAACAAACTGTTGCAAAAAAGAACAATTTGTTAAAGAACTTGAAGAAGCATCAAATAATCTTGCTGAAAGAGCAAAAGCATTTGTTACAGAACTTGAAAAATATGAAGTACCATTTGCAAGATATAAGAGTGGATTCTTCGTATTAATACTTGTAGACAATAAAGAATTTGAACAAGAAATTGAAAACCATGGAGCATATGGATGTCACTTTGCAAGTGGTTATCGTATAGCACTTTCAAGCATTAATAAAGATGAAGCAGTAAGACTTGCAAAAATTGTTGGTGAAGCATACCTAAGTGTTATAAAAAAATAAAAAATGGTAAATGAACGACGAATATATTCGATTTGTTCATTTACCATTTTTTTATATAAAATTTATTTAATTAAAAAAGTTTTTATGATATAATATATTATATTAAAAAAATAGATATA
>JAZKYN010000010.1:0-2318 GCA_045612145.1 Bacilli bacterium | reverse complement strand
GTCCAAATGGAAAAAGCTATCAACAATTTTTTCTCAATTTGCTTAACAGATTTTCTTAAATCTTTATTTTTGCCTACAATTTTTCTTAAAACTTTAAATGATTTATAACATATAAAACGGTCTTTAAATGTATTAGCCTTTTTGTTTACTACAATATAATTAACAAAATTGGTTATAAAGAATACCATTATTGCTAAGCAAACACCAACAAGCTGAGGTATAGTATCAACAGCTGATATTAATAATTCAAGTCCACGTGGAGCTCCAGCTGATGGGAAATAATCTACAACAACACATGCGACAATTCCCATTCCGGCACAAAATACAAAGAATGCAAATAAACATAATTGAATAATGAAAAACATTCTTTGATTAAAACTTAATTTAAGTTTTTCATCAATATATTTTGGTTTACTGAGAATTGCAAGTGAAATTATGCCAATGATAGTTAAAACACTGAAAATAGTTGTTGCTACTGATAATTCATCAGCGAGTAACTTACTGTTTTCGTTAAACGTTTTATTTAATGTATAAAATTCATCTATTTCGATAACTGGTTGATTTATTTTAATATAAATTTCACAACCTGAATAATCTTCCATTACTGCAATATCATCATATTCAATGTCTGTATAGAACATTGAATATATAAATTTTAAAACAGGCGATTCTGGGGTTATAATATTTATTTCTGTAGAATCAATTGTCTTTACACCATCATAATAAAAATAATAGAGAGCATTATTTTTTAAATTAGATTTTAGATTTTCAATATCAGCATTTTCTGTGAAATTTGAAACAAAACAACCAGTTTCTTTATTAATAACAAAAAAGTCAATGTTCTGATATTCTTGTCTTAAATCTTCAAGTGCCCATTTTTCTTCTTCATAAGCATTTGATAAATCGTTTATTAATTGTTCCTGAAGTTCGGCTTTAATAGTATCATAACTACGTGCATCATCAACTATACTGAATATTTTGTTTCTTAATTGTTGATATTCGTATTGCCATTCAGCATAAGTTTCATACGTTTTAGTATTTTTCGGTTGTGTTACCTCACCGGAAATAGAAACCATAGTAGTTTCAAGGGAATGAGAGAATTCATAATCTTCATTTTCATATTCGTTAGTATAAGCTACTCCGCGGTCATATAGTGAGTATTTATAACTTTCAAATGTGTCAAATTCATTTCCGAGCGCATCATAAAAATAGTCTTCTGATTCATCATAAAATGTACCATCATGCGGTGGTTCGCATTTTTTTATTTCTGTAATTTGGTCGAAATAATTTAAAGCACTTTTTAATGTTTCTTCGTGTTCTAATTTAATGTTTTTTGCAAGTTTTGAAGTTTCGCAGAATTGTTCAAATGTCAAATTCTGACCATACATATTTTCAAGAGCATATATAACACTTCTTCGATACAGTATATTTGTTAATTCTTTTTCAACATTTTCTTTGAAAACAGGTGAATCCTGCAATCTTTCTGCATTATTAAAATAAATTGTTTTTCGTGCTAATTCTAATCCATTTGTACCGGCTAAAAATGCAAAAACAAGAGTAAGAATTAAAACAACTGCTTTAATAATCGGGTTAAATTTAGAGTTTTTCAATTTTGTATCCAATTCCCCATACCACCTTTAAATATTTTGGTTCTTTAGGATTAATTTCGATTTTTTCTCTTATTCTTCTTATGTGAACGGTAACTGTTTTATCACCGGCAATAGGGGGTTCTCCCCAGACTGCTTCGTAAATTTGGTCAGTTGAGAGAATTCTGCCTAAATTCTTCATTAAATGCTCAACTATTCCATATTCTGTTGCAGTAAGTTTAACAATTTCACCATCAACTGTAACCTCGTGAGCGTTAATATCTATTGAAAGACCGCCCGAAGTAATTACTCCATCTTTTTTCTCTAAGCTACCAAGTGAACAATAACGCCTTATCTGGCTTTTAACTCTTGCACAAAGTTCAAGAGGATTAAACGGCTTTGTTACATAGTCATCTGCACCAAACCCGAGACCAGTAATTTTATCAGTATCTTCACTTTTTGCTGAGAGAAGAATGATTGGAATATTTAAAGATTCTCTGATTTTTAACGTTGCATTTAAACCATCTAAAACAGGCATCATAATATCAAGAATAATACAGTGCACTTCATTATTCTCAAGAGCTTTTAAAGCTTCTTTGCCGTTTTCACATAAAATTACGTTATAACCTTCCATTTTTAAATAAATTTCAATTGATTTTAAAATTGCTACGTCGTCGTCACATACAAGAACTGTGTTCATCAAAATTCCTCCTTGATACATACTTTAAAATA
>JAZKYN010000009.1:0-4424 GCA_045612145.1 Bacilli bacterium | reverse complement strand
GGTGTTGCATCTGCGTTACATATTAAATTTACGCCTGTTAATGTAAATACATGGCGTAAAGAATTAGGTTTATTAAAGGATATACCAAAAGGCACTAAAGATAAAAGAAGTATTCTTAAAGAGCGTAGTGTTAATTTGGCTAATAATCTTTATAATTTAGATTTAGTTTGGAAGTCTAAAGCTTCAAAAAATAATGATGATGATATATCTGATGCTATCTTAATTGCTCATACTGTTATACATAGTTAATATGATATAAGAAAGGTGAGGTTTGTATGGCAGGTAATTATAAAATAAAAATAGAGCCGATACTCGATACTGCCAAACTCAACAAGCAATTAAATGAAACTAAGCAATTAAAACTTTCTGGTGCTGGGAAAACGGCTGGTGATTCTTTTGCTAGTAGTTTTGGCAGAGCTGTTAAAGAAAGATTTAAATACTCTATAGCAAATGCGTTAATTTATGGTACACAAAATGCCATAAAGGATATGGCGCAAAATGTTATGGAATTAGATAAAGCGCAGACAGAACTTAGGAAAGTCACTACTTTATCTGGCGAATCTTTAAAACAATTTACTGAACAAGCTTATAAAGCTGGACAAGCAACTGCGAAAACTGGTACTGAGATGATTCAAGCATCTACAGAATTCGCCAAAATGGGTAAAGACCCAAAGACTGCGTTGCAATTATCTGAACTTGCGACAAGATTCCAGAATATAGCAGATACAGAAATTGATGCGGCTACTGCGGCTAAATTTATTAACTCTCAGTTAAAAGCATTTGGTAATACTCAAAGTTTACAAAAGTTTACAGGTGATTTTGAAAAGGCTCAACGTGTTATAGATGTTACGAATGATACGGCTAATAAATTTGCAGTTGGTACAAATGATTTACAAAATGCTTTAACTAAAGCTGGTTCTGCTTTGTCTGTAGCAGGTAATAGTTTTGAACAAACTATTGCTATGGTTACAGCAGGTACTGAAATTATGGTAGGTCAACCTGCAAAAGTTGGTCGTGGTCTTAGAAGTATCGCTATTAATATTGCTAATTTAGCAAGAGAGCAAGAAAGATTTACTGCGGCTAATGGTAAAGTAGATATAGCGTTGCAGAATAGTGACGGTACAATGAAATCAACATATGAGATTATGGAATCTCTTGGTGATGTATGGAGTGATTTAAATGAAACCGAACAAACTGCAATTGCTACTGCATTAGCAGGTAAAACACAATTCGAAGTATTTGCTAATGTAATGAAAAACTGGGGTACTGCGGCAAAAGTTGTAGAAAATGCGGCAGATGCTAATGGTTCTTCACTTAAAGAGAATGAAAAATATCTCGATTCTGTAGAAGGAAAACTTCAAGCGTTACGTTCAGCGTGGGAACAATTCTCATATCATTTTATGAGTAGTGAGTTTCTTAAAGGCGCAATTGATACTGCTACTAAATTAATTAATATATTAGATAATTTAATTACCAAAACAGGTATTACGTTCCCTAAAGCATTGGGTGTTTTAGGTACTGTGTTTACTGGTCTTCAACTTATTAAATTTATTGGTAATTTAAAAAATGCTTCTAGTGTTTTAGGTAAACTTCTTGGTGTTGCTGGTGACGCTGGTAAAGCCGCAAGTACGGTAGGTGAAGCTACGGCAGAAATGGCAACTGATGCATCTGTGGGTGCAAATGGTATAGCTGGATTAGTTACTAAACTTGGTGGATTAAGCACTATATTACCTGTTGTTGCTGGTTTAGTTATTGCACTTGGCGGTGCTTTTCTTATTGCTAATGCTCAATATAAAAATTCATTTAAGGGCAAATTAGATAAGTACGAAAAAATAACAAATAGTGTTAATGAACTTCAAGACCAAATTGATATATTAAAATCTAAAGAGGGCGAGTTAACTACAGAAGAAGAAAAACAGTTAAAAATTCTTGAAACTAAACTTGAACTCGAAAAAAAGCGTCAAGAGCTTGCTAAAAAGGAAGCTAATGAAGCATATGATAAAGAAGCTAAAGAAAGGCGTAAAAGTTCAGAAGAAAAAGCTGGGTATAATCATAAAGAAGGTTATAATGTTACCGATATGAGCGGTGATACTACTGCTACTGGTAATTATTTAAAAGCTCAACGTGAACGTATTCAATTAGAGAAAGAGATAGCGGCAACTAAAGCCGATGCAGAAAAGCTTGGTATTGAGCTTGATGAAAAAGCTATTAAAAAACTTGAAGAGCGTTATGATAAAGCTATAGATGGTGAAGAGAAATGGCTTAGTAAACTTTATGATGAATATGAATTACTTTCTGAATTAGATTATTCTACTTTAGGAAATGAAGGTAAAACAGATTATAATGCAACTGTTACTGCATATCTTCAATCTTTAACTGAAATAAAAGAAGTTCAAGACGCTATACAAAGTAGTATTAGTACGTTTGGTGCTGAACAATTTGAAGGGTGGAATATTGATATTTCTTCTCTTAAAAGTGCGGCTGATTTAGCGGAACAAATTAAGTCAAAAATTTTTGAACTTGGTGATGAAGAAACGGTTACCATTTATGCTCACGATGAGGCTGGTAATGTTATTGACGAAATAGAACGAAAGAAAAGCGACCTTACTGATGATGAATGGGAGCTTGTTGTTAATGCTACTACAAGCGGCGATTATGATGAATTAAAAGAATATTTAATTAGTGGTGAAAGTGAACATAGTGAAGTTTTAATTGATTTTATTCCTGAAGGATTAGATGATATTGAAGCCGAAAAAGAAAATGTTGAAGCTGATGGATATAGTACACTTTATTATAGTGATAATGGTACTTTAAAAGCTATAGAAGTTAATAAAATAAGTGCCGCTGATGATGAAAAAGGTACTATTACGTTTGATGATAATGGTACTACAAAAACTATTAATAGTGATAAAATTAAAGCCGCACAAAATGTTAATGGTAAAATTACATTTACAAGTAACATCGGCACTATTCTTTCTAATATAAGAACAGCAATTGCAGAAAAAGCTAAATTAGCTCGAAGCGCATCAGGTAAACATAGAGGTGAAAAGGGTGGTTTATCTTGGCTTGGTGATGAAGGTTCAAGAAATAATCCTAAGCCTGAACTTGTTGTAAGTGATGATGGTGCATATCTTGCTGGTACAGAAGGTTGGGAAATACGAGAACTTAAATCAACTGATACGGTATATTCATATGCTCAAACCAAAAAACTTCTTGGTGGTAGTCAAATTTTTGAAGGTTCTGCTATAGAATTACCTAGGTATAAAAAAGGTAAAAAGAAAAAGACAACTGCGGCTACTAATGCCAACGTTCAAAAAGCTTCTAATAAAGTCAAAAAGGCTAAAAGTAAATCTGCTAAGAAAAAAGCTAAGAAAAATTTAGAAAAGCTTAAAAAGCAACGTGATAAAAAACGTGATGCTTTTGATAAGGAATTAGAAAAACTTAAGCATAAAGCTAAAGTTAATCATTGGACTGATAAAAAATATCAAGCAGAATATAAAAAATTATACAATAAATATCAAGCATATTTATCTGATGACCAGTCTTATGATTATAGCGAATCACGAGAAGATTATGAAAATGAACGTGATACCGATGCTTTTAAAGAGCAAGCTGAAAACATTCTTAATCAACAAGATTTAGCTAATTTTATTAGTGCGGTTAATGCAAATGATAATCTTAGTGATGATGAGAAAAAAGAATTAGTTCAAGATGCTGGTAATAAATTCTATACTTCTGAATTTAATAGACGTATTGGTACTATTGGACATGGTGAGAATGTTGGCAATCTTGTAAATAGCATTCAGAATAATGAATATCTCAATGCTAAAGAGAAGCAAGATTTAATTGCTGAAACATATAAAACTTCTGTTGAATATAATTTAAAAGAATATAAAAACGGAAAAGCCACTCGTGAACAAATTCTTGCTGATATTGAGAATTATTATAAAACTCGTGGTGAATATGATGAAACATATTATAAGATGCTTGATGAGCTTCGAGAAGCTGATAAAGAAAAAGAACTTAAGCGACTTGAAGATTTACAAAAGGTACAAGATAATAGTTTATCATTAGCACAGAAATATATTAGAAGAGAATTAAATCTTGTTCAAAAACAAATTGATGCAACCAAAGAAGAAGCTGACCAATTAGAAAGACTTACAGAATTAGAGAAAGAATTAACAAATGCTAAAAGCAAAAAGATTCGTGTGTATCGTGAGGGCGTTGGTTTTGTTTATGAACGTGATGTTGAAGCTATAGAAAAAGCTGAAAAAGCTTTAAATGATTATAAGTCTTCATTAAATAAAACTCCGCTTGAAGAACGTGCTGAAGAATTGCAAGCTATTTTAGATTTGTTTGATGAAATTGGTGATAATTCTGCGATTAGAGATTTGGAAGTTTTACTTGGTGTTGGTAATTTATCT
>JAZKYN010000008.1:0-3722 GCA_045612145.1 Bacilli bacterium | reverse complement strand
AGCGATTACTAATTCTTTAGCTTGTGCTTCTGTTAAACCTTCTAAGTCTTTTACAAGTTGAGCTTTAATAACTTCTTCTGTTTTTCCTGTTTCTCTTTCTTCTAGGTATTCACCTACGCAAAGAATAGGAACTAAACCATGAGCGAATGCTGCATGTAATTTTTTGTTTACAGTTTCATCTGTTTCATTGAACATTGCACGTCTTTCAGAGTGTCCAATGATTACATATGTAACACCAGTTGATGTTAACATATTAGGAGCAATTTCTCCTGTGAATGCACCTTTTTCTTCGAAGTGCATATTTTGAGCACCGATTCTTAAATTAGCACCTTGTCTTTTTACTAAATCGCGTAAAACGATAAATGGAGCACAAATAACAGAATCAACTACTTCACGATCAGGTAACATTTCATTTACAGCATATATAAATGATAATGCTTCATCACGTGTTTTAAACATTTTCCAGTTTCCAGCGATTATAGGTTTTCTCATTTTGTACACCTTATTTAGCTTCGCTTAAGCAAGCAACACCTGGTAAAGATTTACCTTCTAAGTATTCTAAGCTTGCTCCACCACCAGTAGAGATGTGAGAGAATTTAGATTCATAACCCATAGAGATTGCTGCAGCTGCAGAATCACCACCACCGATAATTGTAGTAGCACCATCAAGGTTAGCTAATGCTTCACAAATAGATTTTGTTCCAACTGCGAATTTTTCAACTTCGAATACACCAGCAGGTCCATTCCATACAACTGTTTTTGCACCTTGTAATTCTTGTTTGAATAATTCAATAGTTTTAGGACCGCAGTCTAAACCTTGAGCTTCTGGATTAATTTCTGTTACAGGAACATATGTGATATCACATTTTGCAATTGCACCAAAGAAATCAGCTGCTGCTTCTTCTGGATCAACAACAACAGATGCTACGTCAACTGGTAAAACGATTTTACCATTTGCTTTTTCTAATAATCCTTTTGCATAATCAACAAAGTCTGCTTCACATTTTGATTTTCCTACTTCTAAACCTTGAGCTTTGAAGAATGTATATGCCATAGCACCACAAATCATAACTTTATCAGCTTTTTCAAGTAAGTTTTCGATTACTGAAATTTTGTCACTAACTTTAGCACCACCTAAGATAGCAACGAATGGTCTAACTGGTTCATCAACAGCACCACCAATGAATTTGATTTCTTTTTCAAGTAAGAAACCACTTACACTGTTTTCTGGATGATGACTTGCGATACCTTGGTTAGAAGCATGAGCTCTATGAGCAGTACCGAATGCATCATTTACAAATACATCTCCAAGACTTGCCCAATAAGCACCAAGTTCAGCATCATTTTTAGATTCTTTTTTACCTTCTAAATCTTCATAACGAGTATTTTCGAACATTACTACTTCGCCTTCATTTAAAGCATCGATTGCAGCTTCTAGTTCAGCACCACGAGTAGCAGGTACGAATTTAACTGGTTGACCAAGTAATTCTTCTAAACGTTTAGCAACTGGAGCTAAAGAGTTTTTAGCTAAATCTTCAACTGATTTAACACGTCCTAAGTGAGAGAATAAAATTACTTTTCCACCTTCATTAATTGCATGTTTGATTGTAGGTAAAGCTTGAACAATACGGTTGTCATCTGTGATAACGCCAGCTTTCATTGGAACGTTGAAGTCAACACGCATTAAAACTTTTTTACCTTTTAAGTTTAAATCTCTAATATTTTTCTTTGCCATTTTCATATCCCTTTCTAAATTTAAACAAATTGATTTTTAAACTATTATTATAATATTTCTTAATAATATGAAGAGGCTTATCAACAGTAAGTTTTGAGTCATCTTCAAATATTATAATTGTACTTTCTTTATCCTTAATCATATCAATTATTCTATGTGCATTGATATATATATTTTCATGTTGTTTCTTATTAAAAGTTTGAATAAAGACTAAATTATTATCTAAAAATACTGGTATGTTTTTATTGATATGATATACCTTCTTAATCGCATCTAATCTACCTTTTAGAGTAGTTAGTTGTTTTAATAAATAATTATCAAACAATTCACATATATCTTCGTTTACAACAAATTCAATTGAATCTATTTTTTTTATATATGTTTTATCATAAAACTTTCTAAGATATAAAATATCAGTATTTATCACTTATATAAAATTAAGCTCTTCTAATTCTATTTTCAGTTTCTGGATCAAAGAAATGACACTTATTCATATTAAGCATTAATTTCATTTGGTCATTTGTATGGATGTCAATACGAGCAGGAACTTTAGCTGTAATAGCTTGACCTACAGAATCTTTACCTGGAAGTTTAACTCTGATTTGAGATTCAGCACCTAATAATTCAGAGATATCAACTTTGAATTCGCCAGTCCATTCAGGATGTTTAGCGAAGTCTTCTTCTTGGTCAGAAATATCTTCTGGACGAATACCCATGATAATATCTTTTTCAAGATAATTTTGTTCAGTTAATACTTCCATTTGTTCAGCTGGTACTGGAATACGAACTACACCGTATTTGTGGCTACCACAAATGAAGATACCTTCTTTATTAACTTGACCGTTAACGAAGTTCATTGGAGGAGTACCGATGAATCCACCTACGAATACGTTATTAGGTTTGTCATAAATTTCTTTTGGAGCACCAATTTGTTGAATCCATCCATCTTTCATAACAACGATTCTAGATGCCATTGTCATGGCTTCGATTTGGTCATGTGTTACGTAGATAGTTGTTGTTCCTAAACTTTCATGAATTTTGATTAATTCAGAACGCATTTGTACACGTAATTTAGCATCAAGGTTAGATAGAGGTTCGTCCATTAAGAATACTTTAGCATCACGAACGATAGCACGACCTAAAGCAACACGTTGTCTTTGCCGCCCTGAAAGAGCAGCAGGTTTTCTATCTAAGTAAGGTTTTAAACCTAATTTTTCAGCAGCGTCTTGAACACGACGGTCAATTTCAGTACGTGAGAATTTACGTAATTTTAAACCGAATGCCATGTTATCATATACTGTGAAGTGAGGGTATAGAGCGTATGATTGGAAAACCATCGCAATATTTCTATCTCTTGGAGCAACGTCATTCATAACTTCTCCATCGATTAATAATTGTCCACTAGTGATTTCTTCAAGACCAGCAACCATACGAAGAGTAGTTGTTTTACCACATCCAGAAGGTCCTACGAATACGATGAATTCGCGGTCTTTAATTTTTAAATTGAAGTCAAAAACAGCTTGTACATTGTTATTGTAAATTTTGTTGATATTCTTTAATTCAACAGTTGCCATAAAAATTTCCTCCTATTAATATTTTTATTTTTTATGTCCATTTAAATTATATCAAAAAAGTAACACTTTATCAATAAACAAAGTGTTACTTATTTTTTTAGTTTTTTAAACAATATGTTATTTTTATAAATTAATCATTACATATATTACACAAGCATGTGTATATTTTTGAAGATTAAGTCCTGTTTCTTTATAAATATAATCCAGTTTATTAATTAAACTATTTCTATTCATATAAAGAAGTTTAGCTGTTTGTGATACATTTAAATCATTCTTTAACATTGCTTGAATAATATCTCTTATAACAACATCACTAAATAGTGGTATAAATAAATTATTCTTAATTGATAAAATTAGTTCTTTATTAACATTTTGATCTTGGAATAAAATAAAATCAGCAAGATCAGTATATA
>JAZKYN010000007.1:0-9173 GCA_045612145.1 Bacilli bacterium | reverse complement strand
AATAAAATAGTAACAGAATCTATCAAAGAATCATTTGATAGATTCGATGATAAACTAAAAAATCAAACTATTTTATTAGAAGAAAAGAATAACACGTTCTTTGAAAAAATAAATCTATTAATAAATAATCTAGAAAAAGAAATAGTTGAAATGGAGTCTGACTATCAAAAAACAAAAGACTTAATAAATGATAGACTTGCTTTATTAAATAAAACTAACTATGAATCAAATGAAAAAATAAAAGAAAAACTATCTTTAGAAATAAAAGATTTTAATCTTCAAGTAAAAGAAACATTAAAAGAATTCAATGAATCTATAAAAGAACTAAAACATGAGGTTTCTAAAAACTTAGAAGAAATAAGAAAAGATAATACAAACCAGTTAGAAAAAATAAATATCACAGTAAATGAAAAACTAGAAAAAACACTAGAAGGACGACTAAAACAATCATTTGATACAGTTGTAGAACAAATTGGTGGAGTAAATAAAGCTATAGGTGAAATAAAAGGTATTGCAAGTGACGTCGGCAGTTTAAAAACAGTACTTACAAATGCTAAAACAAAAGGTATTGTTGGTGAAGTAATTCTTGGCAATATCATAAGAGAAATACTTACAACATCACAATATGAAGAAAATAAAGTAACAAAACTTGGTTCAAAAGACCCTGTAGAATTTGTTGTTAAAATGCCTATAAATGAAAACGAATATACACTACTTCCAATAGACTCTAAACTTCCACTTGAAAGTTATCACAAAATTAAAGATGCTATTGAATCTGGTGATAAAGAACTATTAAAATCATCAAGAAAACAATTAAGAGATGCAATAAAAAAATATGCAAATGATATTAAAACAAAATACATTGAAACACCTTGTACGACAGATTTTGGTGTAATGTTCCTACCAATTGAAGGATTATACATTGAAGCCTTAGAAATGGGCTTATTTGAAGAAGTATATAGAGACCATAAAATATACCTAGCAGGGCCTACAACTCTATCAGCAATCCTAAATGCCCTTCAACTTTCATTTAAATCACTTGCTATTCAAAAGAAGAGCACTGATGTATTTAAATTACTTGAAGCTGTTAAATTTGAATTTGGAAAATTTGCTGGAGTGCTTGAAAAAACACAAAAGAAAGTTAATGAAGCATCCAAAGAATTAGATACACTTGTAGGAACAAGAACAAGAGCAATGCAAAAGAAATTAAGCACAATTCAAGATATAGATCAAAATGAAGCAATAGAAATACTTGGATATGATGAAGAAATAGAATAATAAAAGTTTAACCATTTTGTTGGTTAAACTTTTTTCTTTTTTTTAACGTAATTTTCGACTTTCAATCGTATTTATATTATTGAATATATAATTTTAAATAAGGAGAGGAAATATGAAAAATAACGTTTTAGATAAAAATTTTTATTCACAAGTCAAAGAAATATTGGAAAATGCTAGAAAGAAAACGTATAATGCAATTAATTTTGTAATGGTTGAAGCTTATTGGGAAATAGAAAAAAGTATAGTTGAAAAACAAGGAGGTAATGAAAAAACTGAATATGGATCAAATTTATTATTATTATTATCTAAAAAATTGATATCAGAATATGGAAAGGGATTTACAATAACTAATTTAAAATATATGAGGCAATTCTATTTAACTTTTCAAAATCGTCACGCACTGCGTGACCAATTAAGTTGGTCTCATTATCGTTTAATAATGAAGGTCAAAAATGAAATAGCAAGACAGTTTTATATTGAAGAAACAATAAAATCAAATTGGAGTACAAGACAACTTGAAAGACAAATAAATACATTTTCATACGAAAGATTAATTGCAAGTAAAGGTAACTATGATGTTGTAGAAGATACATCAAAAAAAGAACCAAATAAAAAACTTACTGATGTAATAAGAGATCCTTATGTATTAGAGTTTTTGGGTTTAGAAGGTAACCCAAGTTTTTATGAATCTGATTTAGAACAAAGTTTAATAAATCATTTACAGAAATTTCTTTTAGAACTTGGAAGAGGTTTTTCGTTTGTAGCTAGACAACAACATATTAATTTTGATGGACGTCACTTTTATATAGATTTAGTTTTTTATAATTATATTCTTAAATGTTTTGTGTTAGTTGATTTAAAAACAGGTGATTTAACACATCAAGATATTGGACAAATGCAAATGTATGTAAATTATTATAAAAAGAATAAATTAAATGAAGGAGATAATCCTCCAATTGGTATAATATTATGTTCAGATAAAAGTGATACATTAGTAAGATATACTCTACCAGAAGAACAAAATCAAATATATGCATCTAAATATATGTTATATATTCCAACTGAAGAAGAACTTTGTAAAGAAATAAGATTAGAACGTGAAAATTTAGAAAATATATAGAAACTTAAATAAATGTAAAATAATTAATGGATATTTTGTATTTTAATATATAATTTGATATAATTATATATGAGGTAAATTAATATGCAACAAAAATTTGACAAATACGAATCATACGTTTCAATATTAAAAGAAGAACTTATTCCAGCAATGGGATGTACTGAACCTATCGCAATAGCATACTGTTCATCAATAGTAAGAAATACACTTGGGCATATTCCAACTGATGTAACGGTTTATGTAAGTGGTAATATTTTAAAAAATGTAAAAAGTGTAACAGTTCCAAATACTGGCGGAATGCAAGGAATTGATGTTGCTTGCGCGATAGGATTAATTGCGGGAAAATCAAATAAAAAATTAGAAGTTATTGCGGACGTTGAAGAAAAAGATATTGAAACTTTAAAAAAATATTTAAGTACAACTAATATTGAAGTTAAACATAGTGGAAGAGAAAATGTTTTATACATTGAAGTTATAGGTAAATACCAAAATGATACTGTAACAGTAATAATTAAAGATGCCCATACAAATGTTGCTTTAATAGAAAAAAATAATGAAATTTTATACGAAAACAACGAAGAAATTTTAGTTGAAAAACAAAAAACAGACAAATCAATTCTATCAATAAAGGAAATAGTTGAATTTGCAGATATTGTCAAAATTGAAGATGTTGAAGAAGTATTATCAAGACAAATAAAATACAATATGGCTATTGCAAAAGAAGGTTTGAAAAACAACTATGGTGCAAATGTTGGGAAAACAATTTTAAAATACTCAAAAGATAGTGATATAATTCAATTTGCAAAAGCTTATGCGGCAGCAGGAAGCGATGCGAGGATGAATGGTTGTGATATGCCAGTTGTAATAAATAGTGGTAGTGGGAACCAAGGAATTACAGCATGTGTTCCAGTTGTTATATATGGAGAAAAAGTAAACTCTTCAAAAGAACAATTATATAGAGCACTGGTTGTATCAAATTTAACTACTATTCATATAAAGAATAGTATTGGTAAACTTTCAGCATTCTGTGGTGTAGTTATTGCTGGAGCAGCATGCGGTGCTGGTGTTGCATATCTTGATGGTGGTAAAGAAAAAGAAATTAACCATACCATTGTCAATGCTTTAGCAATAATATCTGGTGTCATTTGTGATGGTGCTAAATCATCATGTGCAGCAAAAATTGCATCGGCTGTAGAAGCTGGTTTCTTAGGATACTATATGTATAGAGAAGGAAACGAATTTGTTAGTGGTGATGGTATAATTAAAAAAGGTGTTGAAAATACTATTCAAGCTGTTGGACATGTTGCAAGAGTTGGAATGTGTGAAACAGATAAAGAAATTATAAATATAATGATTGATAAAAAGAAAAAAAGTAACATATAAGGAGACAAGTTTATGGAAAAAGTAAGAATTCAAGACGATTTATATACTTATGTAAATCAAGAAAAATTAGATCAATTAGTGATACCTGATGACAAACCTTGTACTGGTGGGTTTGTTCTACTTGCTGATGGTGTTGAAAAAATAATGATGAATGAATTTAATGATATGGATCAAAACAATTCATACGCTAATGAATATCTAAAAAAAGCTATTACATTATATAAAATGGCAAAAAATGTTGAAAAGAAAGAAAAAGATGGTATTGAACCTGCTTTAAAAAATCTTTCAATTATTAAAAAACTTGATTCAATTACTACATTTGACAAAATGTATAAAGAATTAATGCTAAATAAAATTCCACTACCTATCAAAGTAGGTGTAGAAACTGACATGAAAAATACAGCTCAACATCTAGCTTATATTCAAGGGCCATCAACAATCCTACCAGATGCTTCTTACTATAAAGAAGAAATGGCACAACAAAAAGAAATGATTTTAGGTATTTGGACAAACATTGCAAAAATGATTGTTGCAAAAACTCCTTTATCTGAAGAAGAACAAGCGAAATATATTGAAGATACATTAAAATTTGATGCTGTACTTGGAAATTTAGTAAAAACAAGCGAAGAATGGTCTGAATACGTTGAAATATATAATCCAATGAAAACATCAAAAGTAGCATCAATGTTAAAACCAATGAACTTCAAAACAATATTAAAAGGTATATTTAATGAAGTACCTGAAATAGTTATAGTAGCAGAACCTAGATATGTTAAAAACTTTACAAAGGTATTTAATGAAAATACATTTGAAGAATATAAACACTGGGCATATGTTACAGGATTAATTAGTTCTTGCTCATTATTAACAGAAGAATTAAGAGATCTTGGAAGTATGTATTATAGAACTATTGCAGGAATTCCAGCAGTTACTCCAGTTGATAAATTTGCATATCAATTATCATCAACAATGTTCTCTGAACCAGTTGGATTATATTATGGTGAAAAATATTTTGGTGAAGAAGCTAAAAAAGATATCATTGAAATTGTATATCAAATTATTGATACTTATAAATCAAGAATTAAAAACAATGATTTCTTAGAAGAATCAACAAAAGAAAAAGCAATTATTAAACTTTCTAAAATGGGCGTAAAAATGGGATATCCAGATGCTGTTGAAGCAATCTATGATAAACTTAATTTTAATGAAGAAGATTCATTATTTGATGCAATGCTTGCACTTGATAAAATTAAAACGCAAGATAATTTAGATAAATTAAACAAACCAACTGATCCTAAACATTGGGCAATGCCAGGACATATGGTCAATGCTTGTTATGATCCATTCGTAAATGATATTACATTCCCTGCCGCAATTCTTCAAGCACCATTCTACTCAATTAATCAAACAAGAAGTGAAAACTTAGGTGGTATTGGTGCAGTTATCGGACATGAAATTTCACATGCATTTGATAGTAATGGTGCAAAATGCGATGAAAATGGTAATATTAATAACTGGTGGACAAAAGAAGATAACAAACAATTCAAAAAGAAAATAAATGCTATGATTAAACAATTTGATGGAATTGAACTTCCTTGGGGTAAAGTAAATGGTAAATTTATCGTAAGTGAAAATATGGCTGATAATGGTGGTATGGGTGTTACACTTGAAATTATGTCTAAAACTGAAGGTGTATCTTATGAAGAATATTTCCAAAATTGGGCAAAAGTATGGTGCTTAAAAGCAAAACCTGAATATTTACAATTACTTCTTAATTTAGATGTTCATGGACCAAGCATTTTACGTGCAAATATTCCACCAAGAAACTTCCAAGAATGGTATGATACATTTAAAGTTAAAAAGACAGATAAAATGTATATTGCGCCTAGCAAACGTATTGTAATTTGGTAATATAAAAGCCTTTTTAAAATAATAAAAAAATAAGAGATTAAATAGAATTATCTTCAAAAGATAGTCTCTATTTAATCTTTTTTTTATTAAAAAAATATTATTCTTGAAAAAAAACAAGTTTTTTGGTATTATATATAAGAATATAATTAGAAAGGTAAAAATATATGATATATTATACTATTTCATTTATTGTAATATTATTGTTATTTATATTAGGTTTATTATTTTTAAATAAACTTACAAAATATAAAAAGCAAATAAATATAATTGTTCCTATAATAATATTTATATTTTATTTGTATGGTGTAATATGGATGTATATAAGTGTTGGAATAAAAGACTGGAATTTCATAAATACTCTTCCAGTAGCAAATGTAAGTCCTTTTATGTTTGTATTTACATTTATCAATTTATTTTTACCAAAGTTTATTAAAAAATATGTTTATACACTAATTTCTCTTTTAACAGTTGGAATGGCTGTTGCTGGACTTCTAACTTGCATTGTATACATAATGAGAAATTATGGTTTTCATTTAGGAATTGTATTTGATGGATTAAATCATGTATTATTAGCTTTATTTGGAATTTATCTTGTTAACAGTAAACAAACATTTATAAATAAGAAAAATATAATTATAAGTGGTTTAATAATACTTGGTGTTGCAATAATAATGTTAATTTTAAATATTATATTTGACAAATCATTCTTTGGTCTTTCACTTAACGGGAATCATAATATTTATGGAATGGTTTTAACAAAAAATAGTTATTTATCTGTACTATTGTATTTTACAGGATTATCATTAGTCTTATTTGTTGGATATTTGTTTCCAAAATTATTTATAAAAAAGGTGAAATAGATGAAAAACATTAATAAGTATCAAAATGAAGTTCATGACAAATATTCAAATACAAATGAATATAAAGATTTTATAAATAACCATAATAACAATTACGATGTAAAAACAAAGTTATTAATGGAAATTTTTATAGAAATCGGAAATAAGAAAAATCTTTCAATAGAATCTAACGAAATTCAATCTTTAGTCAAAAAACTTCAAAACTTTATCACAAATAACTTTTATACGTGTTCGCTTGATATGTTAAAAAATCTTGGACAACTTTATGTTCAAGATAACAGATTTAAAGATAATATTAATAAAATTGCAGGATGTGGTACGAGTGAATACGTTAATGAAGCTATAAAATATTATTATAACAAAGGTGGTTTATATGAAAATTAGAAAAATATGCTTAATATTAATGATTATGTTTGTATTATTATTTGTAGGATGTAAGAACAATAATCAAAATAATAATAACAACAATAATTACAACAATAATAATAACAATAATCAAAATAATGTAGAAATTAACTTATCGATTTCAACAAAAGATAATCAATATTATGTTAATGATAATATTATTGTTGATTTAGATATTAACGAAATTGAATATATAAATGATATTGAATTGTGTGTTAAAGAAGATTCATATGATGTTGATATTGTTAATAATGTAATTGTTCCAAATCATGAAGGAACATTAACTGTATATGCAAAAGTAAATAATGTTAAAAGTAATGAAATTACTTTAAACGTTAAAGAATCAATATATGATGCAAACACATATGCAAATACTTCTAAAGAAGATTTCTATGTAAATTATGAAGAATCTATAAACTATTATGACACTTACTATAGATCACAAAAAGGTTTTATGTCAGGTGATATTGATCTTCCAGATCAAGAGCCAATTTTATCAAATAATCAACCTAAAGAAGATGGTAAGTTTGTTAAGAATACAAATACATATTATTCTGTTGATAAAAAAGCATACTATATTACAGATTGCTATGGCGAAATAGTTGATGTAATTTTTAAAGATGGTGGATATATTTCTCTTGATGAAGTTGCTTCATATTTACTTGCTTTTGGTGATACACCAGCTAATCATGATGATTCTAAAAAAGCAAGTCCATCTGCATCTATATGGAAAGAATATTTAAGATGTAATCAATCACAATTTAGTGGTTCTACAACAAAATATCCATATGAACCGATGTTACCAAGAATTAGTGGTTGCGGTGGAGATTTATATTATTATGAAGTTGACTTTGGAACAACAGGAACAGATTGCGATCCTAATTATTCAGTTGAAGTTTATAATAATGGTAGTAAAATCACAAGAGGTGCTGCACGTCTTGTTTATGCAAAATTTGATTCAAATAAAAAACCAATTGAAGATGTGGAAGCAAAATACGTATTCTATACTTATAATCATTACAACGATTTCCAAGAATATTTAAACTATCAAGGAGGATGGGGAGAAATGTTCGGAAATATTACAGGTGGTGGAGAACTTTCAAGTAAATATAACTATAATCCAACACCATATGTTGAAGTAGTAAAGAAAGATTTTTCAGAATCTTTAATTACTAAATCAACAAGTGTTATTTTATGTGATATTATTTTATTAAAGAAAGAAAATAATATTTTATTCACCTAAAATAATTAAAACTATTGCAAATGAATTATAAAAAAAATATAAGTATTGTATAATTATTTATAGAAAATATGACAACATATTAGGAGGCATCATGAATTTAATCCATTTAAAATATGTATTAGAAGTATATAAAACAAAAAACTTCAGTAAGGCTGCAGAAAACTTATACATGGGGCAACCTAACTTAAGTAGAGCAATAAAAGAACTTGAACAAACGTTAGGAATAACAATTTTTGATAGAACTCCTAAGGGATTAGAGGTAACTGAAGAAGGCGAAGAATTCGTACAATACGCAAGAAAAATATTAAATGATGTGGAAAAAATCGAAAAGATATATACTTATAAAAATGAGAAAAAAGAACGTTTTTCGATTGTCGTACCTAGAGCTTGTTATATTAGTAAAGCATTTAATGTTTATGCAAATACGTTTTCTGAATATAATGCAATAGAATTAAAATATAAAGAAACTAATTCATATAAATCAATTTCAAAAGTATTAGATGGAGATTATAGGTTAGGTATTGTAAGATATAAACCAGAATATGAAAGGTATTTTAAAGATTTATTTTTAGATAAAGGACTTGTATATGAAGTTATTTATGAGTTCAAATGCAAAGTTATTATGAATAAAAATAATCCTCTTGCACAAAAAAAAATTATATCTTTTAATGACTTAAAAGATTATACAGAAATATGTTATCCAGACCCATATGTACCATCATTACCATTTGCAAATATTAAAAAAACAACTTTCTCAGATGAAATAAAGAAAAGAATCTTTATTTACGAAAGAGCAAGTCAATTTGAATTATTATCAACACTAAATAATACTTTTATGTTAGAATCTCCAATTCCAGAGGATATTTTAGAAAGATATAATTTAGTGGAACTAGATTGTAACGATATTTTGAATGAATATAAAGATGTCTTAATTTATAGAAATGGTTATAAATTAACAAAAAATGATAGTGAG
>JAZKYN010000006.1:0-15165 GCA_045612145.1 Bacilli bacterium | reverse complement strand
AAAGATATAAAGAAAAGTAAAAATCAATCTATAAATACTTCGATTGCTTTTAATTAAGTGTTTATTTGACATTTTTACTTACTTTTTATAGATAAACTAACTCATTCGACACTATTATGACTATATTAAAAAAGTGAGTTTAAAAAACAAATCAATTCCACTTTAGACCTCTTATTTTAATAAATACTCATATGAACGTTTAAAATTTAAATATACCCCTTTTTTTAGCCTCAAATTTTATTTTAAAACCTGTTCTTTACCCCTTCTGTAAAGCGATGAAAAATTAAAAATAGTATAATTATTCATTCGAACGACAAAAAAAGGCCGAAATTAAGCATTCAGCCCTTTAATTCTATCTAATACAGTAATTCCACCCTCTGTAACAAACTTATAAGTTTTAAGCGTATAATCATCCATAAGTCTGTTTGGTGCATGAGCATCATCATTAATTACGATCAATGCTCCTTTAGATTGTGCTATATCCCAGAACTCTCTTCTAGGATACGGGAAATTAATTTTTCCATCTTGGAAGAATTCTTTTCTTTGGTAAAAAGAGTTTCTAACTCCATTTACATTTATTTCTAAAGTAACTTCATTTTTTATAGCAGCATCTATAATCATGTTAGCTGCTTCAACGCAAATTTCATCCCATTCATCTTCTTTTAGATTCCAACAAAATATTTCAGGATGAGCAACTAATTTAAACATCCCAGTTTCAATTCCCGAAACAACTGTATTTGCATAAAGCAAAATATCTTCTTTCGAAAGCGGAGAATAAATACTTTTATGTTCATTTCCTTTTTTTAAATAATGTTGTCCTAAAACCATAAAATCTAAATCTTTTAAAAATTTAGGATAAAGACTTTCTAATTCAGGCAGATACTCAATTTCTACGCCCTTTAGAACTAAAATTTCATCTTTATGTTTATTTACACTTCTGTCAAGCATATCTAAATACACTTCTTCATATTGTTCGATACTCATTCTTCTTGAATTAATCTTTTTTTGAAGAAGTTTAGGAAATGGTCCATGATCAGTAATAGCTATCGTATGATAACCAAGAGCTATTGCTCTTTTAACGTAATCTTCACTATCGCCTAAAGCGTGTTTACATAAAAATGTATGTGTATGATAATTTGATTTAATCTCTGTCTTCATAATTTTCACCAAAAATCATTTTAGGATCATTTTCATTAAGAAGTTTCATCCATCTAGCACTTCTTCCTTTACCTAGTGGCATAATAATCCCATCATCTCTAAGTTTAAATAATATTCTGTTAATAGTCGAATCACTAGCATCAGGATGATATCTTCTAATATCATCTTTTGTAAAGTAAACTGGCATTTTTTTAACAACAGTTTCTTCTATTACATCACTTTTATAAGCTCTACTACTAAAATAATATTGTTTAATCATTTCATCAATTTCTTTATATGATGAAATTGTAATATTATAAATTAATCTTACAGTATCTGTTGTTAGTAAATATCTTTCCCAATAATTAATACTTCCTTTTAAAACAGAATCTTTAATTTTTTCTTTATTTAAATAATATTTTTCAATAAAACTTACATAAAAATAACATTTAGCATCACTCGTTAAAAGCATATAATATAAAGCAAGTATAGAAGCTAGTTCATTGTTATCAGTATACGGATTTAAATTACAAATTTCCATATAAGTAATTATTGATAGAAAAATATTTTCAAATCGTTCTTCTTTTTTAAATAAATGATATTTTTCTAAAATTTGTTCATATTTTAATCTAATACTGATTGGTCTTATACCTTTCATAGCATAATTTTCTTTCGAAAAACTAGTACTTTTTTTGCCAAAAACAATATTTAGATTATCTAATATATCACTTCCGTTAAATGTATAGCCTTCTTTAGCATTTTTATGAAGTCTAATAAAAACTTTCTTTAATCCCGTAACTACTTCTTCTTGTTTTGTTTGAGGTTTTGAATCTTTAGTAATTAATAATCTTAATCTTTGATCACTTAGATTTAAATTAAGTAATCTGCAAGCATAAAAGGTATCTTTTTCTATAACATCACTTTCAAGAAAATCTTTTTTCTCATTTAATCTTTCTTCATATTGGTTATTCATACCAATAAGTTTATATAAAGATAGCATGTTTTTTAAAACATCTGATGGTATACTATATTGATTTAATACTTCGAAATTATCCATAATTATTACCTCAAACAGGATTATACTAAATTTTTATATTTTTTTAAAGTAATATATTTATTTTTCTATTTTTTTAAAGATTAAAGGTGTCACAAAGAAACCATTAAAAACAACTAAACTGTGCATTATTAAAGTAAAAATAAAGTTATTATGAATTGCATCTGGTGCTACTACATAAATTAAATACGTTAAACCTACCACAAACGCACCAATTAAAACTCTAATTAATTTATTCTTTAATGTTGTATTTGTATCAAATTTAATATACTTTTCTTCTAAAATAACACTTAAAACAAATCCAAATAACATTCCATAACTTTTCATGTAAGTTCTTCCAAAAGTTTTAAAGAAACAAAATGGAAGGAAAATTAAAAGTGTAATTAAATACAAAAGGATTCTTTTGTTTATTAACAAACTTTGTAATCTCGATAATGTAATTACCAAAATAACAGCATATAAAAATCCAAAGAAAACATCTGTGAAAAAATGTACACCAAGATACATTCTACTAATACCAACTAAGAAAGTAATAAATATTAAAATAGTATCCATAATTAAATGTTTTCTTTCATGGTAGAAATAAACAACACCCGTGTATACACCAGCACTATTCATTGTATGACCACTCGGGAAAGATGATCCTGAGGCACCATCTTCTGCTAAAGTAAGTTTTCTTAAATATTCTTTACCTTCTATTTCAAATGGACGTTTTCTATTAATAAAACCTTTTAGAACTCCATTTAAACACATTACAGCAAAAGCATTATAGGCAATCATTTTTCCTTTTTCTTTAGAAAAACACCAATATATTAACATCAAAATTAAGATTATCGAAACAATCCCAAAAATTTCACTAACATATTGAAAAAATTTATTTAAAAATTCACATTTAAATTGATCGAAAAAATCTAAAATTTTCCATTCGAAACTACTTGTCATCATAATTACTTCCTTCTTAAAATCTTAGACTGTTTAGAAAGTTCAATAAGAGTTTTAACTTCATGAATTGTAAGTCTTCTAATTTCTCCTTCTGACAAATCATCGATTTTGATATTACCAAATCTAACACGAGTTAGTTTTTTTACTTCATATCCAACAGCTTTAAACATTTCTTTAACTTGATGATTCATACCTTGTGTAATAGTAATTCTAACAAGTGATGAAGAATTTTCTCTATCGATTGAAGCAAGTGATACTATTGCTGGTAAAGTCATTTTCCCATTTATCATAACACCATTTTCAAGTCTATTAAGAGCACTTGCATTAACAATTCCTTTAACTCTTGCAAGATATTCTTTTTGGACACCACTTTGTGGTCCAACCATTAAATTCATAAATTCACCATCATTTGTTAAAATGATAATTCCTTTAGTATCATAGTCAAGTCTTCCAACCGGAAAAACATGAAAATCTTTAAATTCATTAGGAACAAGATCAATAACAGTTTTTCTTCCTAAATCATCACTTACAGTTGAAATATATCCTCTAGGTTTATTAAGCGCTAGGTATAAAGAAGAAAGTTTGGAAACAACAACATCATCAACAGTTACTTCATCTTTTGGTCCAACCTTTGTTCCAAGGTTATTAACTACTAGACCATTTACTTTTACTCTACCTTCTAAAATAAGTTCTTCTGCTTTACGTCTTGATGCTATTCCGCTTGCTGCAATTCTTTTTTGTATTCTTTCCATTTTTTCCTCCTTGTTTCTTTTATTTTATATAAGTATATTATATCAAAATTAAGTTTTTTTATCAAGAAATTTGTCAATTTATTTTTGGAGCTAAAAAAGGCCGTTTTTTAGCCTTTTACAAGAAATTTTACAATTAATACACAAAATATAAAAGTTAAAAAATTGGCTAAAATTGCCCTTAAAATAAGTCCTTTATTTTTTATGTTTTTAACGAATGAAAAGTAAAAAACACTTATATAAATAGCTGTATCACAGCTTGATTGTATAAGAGAAGATAAGATTCCAACCTTTGAATCAACACCATATTTTTGGATTATTTCATCCATTACAAGAAGGGAACTTGACCAAGAAATTGGTTTTAAAATGCACTGAATATAAATTAAAGAATTCTCTTCTTTTACATTTAACATAGAGAATATTTTTTGAATAAACCCACTAGATAAAAAGATATTAATTGAAAAAAGTATAACAAAAATATTAATAAAAAGAAAACCCAAATCTTACTCATCTTTTTCCTCAAACTCTTTTTTTATAATTTGACCATCTTCAAAATAAAAAATAACTTCTATAAGCGTTTCAGTTTTATTTATTTGATACTTTATCTTTTCATCTTCTAAAATCGGAGCTTTTAAATCGTTTTTTGAAATTTTAAAATTTATTGTTTCTTTTAAAGTAAGATTAAGTTTAGTTTTATTAAAGACAGTTTTATAATTATATTTATCAAAGATGTTTCTTGAAATAAGTCTATGAAAATTAAAATCATCAGAACAATTAAATGTTACAACAACTATTTCAAAGTCATCTTCTTTAAAACTTGTAACAAGCGTTCTTCTTGCCATTTTAGTAAATCCAGTTTTACCACCAGTCACATTAGATTCAGTTTTTATCAAACGATGTTTATTTGCAAAATACATTTGCTTACCACTAGCAATTTTAGGATTGTAAACTTTAGTTTTTGTTATTTCTCTAAAGGTTTCATTATCCAAAGCATAACTCATTAAAAGTGCCATATCGTAAACCGTTGTATAATTTTTTGTCACTGAATCAAGACCATGGGGATTTTCAAAAACAGAATTTTTCATTCCAATCTTTTTTGAAGTTTCATTCATTATATAAATGAAATCGTTTGGGTTTCCACTATAATGATATGATAGTGCGCTTGCCGCATCATTTCCACTGCATAGCATTAATCCATATAGTAAATCTCTTACACTTATTACATCACCTATTTCTAAATAAATACTTGAGCCTTCTACATTTAACATATCTTTTGTAATAAGTACTAAATCATCTAAATCATAATTTTCAATAACAGTTATACAAGTTAAAATCTTTGTTGTTGATGCTGGCAACATTTTCTTATGAACGTTATTTTCATAAAGAATTCTTTTTGTGTTTTTATCAAGTACAATTGAACTTTCAGAATAATCAGTAATTGTACTAACAACTTCTATATCTTTATTTTTTGGAATAAATTTTATAGTTATTAATGCAACTAGTAAACATAAAAAAAGCAAAAAGATAAACAATAATATTTTATTTTTTAACATTTAATTCACCAAAATATTATATTAAAAAAGGAACTAAATTATATCAATTTAGTTCCAAATATTATTTATTTATAAATTCATTTATTAAGTCTTCAACTTCTAAAATAGTTTCATCAAAATTATCTACTTTAACATTGACAATTGTTGATTTTGTTTTATTATTAAACCAAGTAAATTGTCTTTTTGCGTAGTGTCTTGAATTTTTCTTAATAAGTTCTATTGCTTCTTCTAAAGAAATGTTTCCATTTAAATATTCAATAATTTCTTTATAACCGATTGCAGCTTTAGATGTTCTTGAAAAATTATCTAAACCGATATTTTTTATTTCATCAACTAAACCAGCATCAATCATTAAATCAACACGTTTGTTAATTCTATCATATAATTTATCACGATCATCAGCTAAAAATATACAAAGCGTATCATAATATGGAATGTCTCTTTGAGAGCGCGAATCTTTATTATCAGGGTATTTAGCTAGTTCAATTGCTCTTAAAACCCTTTTACGATTATTTTGATGAATTTTTTGACTTGCATCAAAATCTAACTCCTCTAAAACTTTATGAAGTTCTTCATTCGATAAATCATCAAATTCATTTGTTTCAACTCTTTTTTCTTCATCAAAATGATATTCATTTATGACCGAATCTATATAAAGACCGCTTCCTCCAACAAGGATTGGAAGTTTATTTTTTTTAGTCATTTCATCAATTACACGTCTTACAATTTTTTGATAATCAGAAATTGAGAATTCATCTGTTGGTTCAAGGTAATCAAGTAAATGATGTTTAACATTATCTTGTTCTTGAATTGTTGCTTTAGCTGTACCAATATTCATTTTTTTATAAACTTGGTACGCATCTGCATTAATTAAATCGGTGTTAAACTTCTTTGCTATCGCAATAGATAATTTTGTTTTTCCAACAGCTGTTGGTCCAGTAATAACAACTACTTTATCCATTACATCACCCTTTTAAATAGTTTTTCAATTTCATATTTTGAAAAACTTATTACTGTAGGTCTTCCATGAGGACATGTGTATGGATTTTTGCAATTGTCCATTGATTCTAATAGAGTATTTACTTCAACATCTAATATATTCATATTGGCTTTAATTGATGATTTACAGCTAATAATTTTTGCAAGATTATCAAGTAAGATTGCTCTACTTGCGCCTCTATCATAAATTATTGTTGTGAAGATTTCAAGAAGCAATTTTTCAGCATCGTTTTTTGAAATCCAAGATGGAATTACTCTTACTAAAATTGTATTATTCCCAAACAATTCATATGAGATTCCAAGTTTTGAAAGTTCATCAGATTTATTTTCAAGTAAATTAATTTCAGAAAGTGATAATTCTAATTTAATTGGTAAAAGAAGTTCAACAAACTCTTTTGCTTCACTTGATAATTTAGAAATCGTTTCTTCATATTTTACTCTTTCCATTGCGGCATGTTGATCAATTAAATATAATGTATCTTCTTTTTCTAAAAGCAAATATGTTTTATTATATTGACCAATATAGTGCATATCTTGGAAATTGTTTTTTGAAATTTCAATATCTAAAGTTTGTTCTTCTATTTTTTCTTTCTTTTCAAAAATTACTTCTTCTTGAATAGGTTTCTCAAAACTTACATCATATTTAAAATCAGATTCTTCTTCAACGATTTCAACTTCTTTAAGAATAACAGGTTCCTCTTTTTTAACAGGTTTACTTGATATTACTTTATCCTCTTTAAAGTCGTCCCAACTATAACTAATTGTTTTTTTCTCTGTTTTATATACTGGTTCAGCTTTTTCATATTTAGATGAAACATCAACACTGTTTACAACAAACTCAAAATCACTTTTATTTAAAGCTTCGCTTATTGTTGATGTAACAAGCCATCTTAATTCTCTTTCATCAGTAAATCTTACATCTTCTTTAGTAGGATGAACATTTACATCTACTAGCGTTGCGTCAGCTTCAATCTTTAAAACACAAACTGGATATTTACCAATTGGAAGAATTGTTTTATATGCATCTGTTATTGCAAAAATAATATTTTGATTTTTGATTAATCTATTATTAATCATAATAAACATTGCGTTTTTATTAGATCTGAAGTTTGTTTTTTTAGAAGTATATCCCGATATTTTATATAACCCTGATCTATTTTCAAATGGTATCATTTGTTTTGCAGTTTCAAGACCATATATTTCTGAAATTATTGATTCTAAACTTCCTTTTCCATCTGTTGAAAATAAGACTTTTGTATTATTAGTTAGAACAAATGAAATATTAGGATATGCTAGTGCAAATTTATTAATTAGTAACATTATATGAGATAACTCTACATTTTCACTTTTTAAATGTTTTAATCTTGCAGGAGTATTATAAAAAATATCGTTTACTTCTATTTTTGTTCCTTTAGGAAAACTTACAATATTTTCTTCAACAAGACTTCCACCTTCGAAACGTTTAAAATAGCCATTATAACCATCAATTGATGAAGTTATTTTAACTTTTGAAATGGAAGCAATTGAAGGTAATGCTTCACCTCTAAATCCTAATGTTGAAATATTAAACAAATCATTTTCAGTTTGAATTTTACTTGTAGCATGTGGTTTAATTGCTTGACTAATATCTTCTTTAGTCATACCAATACCATTATCAATAATTGTGATTTTATCAATACCACTATTCATTAATTCAATTCTGATTACATCAGCATTTGCATCAATACTATTTTCAACTAATTCTTTAACAACACTGCTAGGTCTTTCTACTACTTCACCTGCAGCAATCATATTAAATAACTTTGGAGAAAGTTCAATAATCTTTGGTCTATTCATTATTAATTTCCTCCTTAAGTTTTGCAAGCGTTAAAAGTGCATCAAGAGGTTTCATATTATCTACATCAAGACTGTTTATAAGCGAACGAATTTTTTTAGATGAATTACTTTCAACTTCAACTTCTATAACTTTAGGTTCTGTATAGTTTTTGATTGAAAGTCTTTCTTTATCATAAACATTTTTATCAGATAGTTTATTTAAAATATCTTTTGCGCGTGTAGTAACAGATACTGGCATTTTAGCAAGTGATGCAACATTTACACCATAGCTTTGGTCACTTGCACCATCTAAAACTTTGTGTAAGAAAACAATATCATCACTTGATTTTCCAACAACTGCTTCAACATGAACATTCTTTAAGAAAGGTAGACTTTCTTCAAGTGATGTTAACTCATGATAGTGTGTTGAGAAAAGTGTTTTTGCGCCAAGCTCTGTATGAATATATTCAATAATAGCTTGAGCTAGAGCCATTCCATCAAATGTTGCAGTTCCACGTCCTACTTCATCTAAAATAATTAAACTTCTCATTGTAGCATTTTTTAACGCATAGTTTACTTCAAGCATTTCTGTCATGAATGTAGATTCACCACTTGCAATATCATCACTTGATCCAATTCTTGTAAAAATTTGATCGAAGATTGGAAGTTTTGCATATTTAGCAGGAACAAATGAACCCATTTGTGCCATTATAACAATCAAAGCATTTTGTCTCATATAAGTAGATTTACCACTCATATTTGGACCAGTTATTAGTAAAACTTTATCATTATTATAAAGTTTTATATCATTTGGAATGAATTCATTATTTGAAAATTCTTCAATAACAGGATGTCTTCCATCAATAATTTCCATTTCATCGTATAATGAAAACATTGGTCTAACATAGTTATTAGTTTTCGCTACTTTACATAAAGCAATTAACATATCAATTTCAGAAATTATTTTTGCAACAGTTTGAAGTAATCCTAAATATTTTTTACATTCTTCTCTAATTTCATTAAAAATTTCAATTTCAAGTTCTAAACTTCTTTCATCTGATCTTAAAATTAAAGCTTCACGTTCTTTTAATTCTTGAGTAATGTATCTTTCGCTATTACTTGTTGTTTGTTTTCTAATATAACCATATTCATCTTTTACAAGAGGTAAATATGATTTAGTAACTTCAATATAGTAACCAAATACTTTGTTATATCCAACTTTTAAATTTTTAATACCAGTTTTTTCTTTTTCTCTTGCTTCTAAGTTAATTAAGAATTCTTTATTAGTTGAACTTATATTTTTAATTTGATCAAGTTCATCATTAAATCCTTCTTTAATAACTCCTCCATCTTTAACTGAATATCCCGCATCATCACTAATTGATCTATTTAAAATATCATATAAAGATTCAAAAGTGATTATTTCATCAGATTTCTTTAAAGATTCTTTGGTGTTAATTTTAGATAATTTTTGTTTAATAGTAGGAAGGACACCAATTGAATGTTTTAATTGAATTAAATCTTTTGGTGATAAAGAGCCATAACTAATTCTACCAACAATTCTTTCTAAGTCATAAATTTCCATTAAGTCTTTTTTAATATCTTCTACAACTATAAAATGTTTTGTAAAATCGTCAATTAAATCATGTCTTTGAGTAATTTTCTTTAAATCTACAAGAGGATACATTAAACTTTTTTTAAGAAATCTTGACCCCATTGCTGTTGAACATTTATCTAAAATTGAAAATAAATTATTTTTTGATTTATTACCTTTTAAAGATTCAACAAGTTCTAAATTTCTAACGGCATTATTGTCAAGTCTTAAATAGTCTTTTGAATCATAATATTTAAATGGTTGTAAGTGTACTAAAACACGTTTTTGTGTTTTAATAATGTAACTCATTAATCTTTTAGAACCAATTAAATGTTGTTCTAAAACACTTTCAAATAAACTTTCTAAGTAATTTTCAATTTCAACATCTTCACAAATTGAAACTAGAATACCATATACTTTTTGTAATGTTAAATGAATGTTTTTATCAATATTTTTAGAAACAACAATTTCTTTGATTGATAATTTTAAAATTTCATTATAAACAAGTTCTATATTATTTGGAAAACTCGCTAAATATGCTTCTCCTGTTGAAAGTTCAACATATGAAAGTAAATATCCATTTTCAACTTTTTCAATTCCAGCAATATAGTTACTCTTTTTATCATCTAAATATTTTTCATCAATGTTTGTTCCAGGTGTTACTATTTTTACAACATCACGTTTAACAATTTTCTTTCCAGCAGATGGAAGTTCTAACTGTTCTACTATTGCAACTTTATAACCTTTATTTGATAATCTTTCAATGTAACTATCAACTGCATGATGGGGAACTCCACACATAGGAACTCTTTCATTTTCAACACCAGCATCACGTCCAGTTAAAACAATTTCAAGTTCTCTACTTGCTACAATTGCATCATTAAAAAACATTTCATAGAAATCACCAAGTCTAAAGAAAACTAAAGTATCTTTATAATTTTCTTTGATTTCTAGATATTGTCTCATCATTGGTGTGTATAAATTTTTATCAATATTTTCGTACATAATGCACCACCTCGCATTTTTTCAGTCTTATTATAACATAAAACAGTGTTTTTTTGTAATATTTTGATTAAAATACTTATTTAATAAATAAAAGGCGGTATTTTTTTACCGCCTTTATTGTTATTTTATTCTTAAAGAATGTTGTAATGCTTTTACTGTTGGGAATGAAACTAGTATTCCAACAATGATTTCTACTAAACCATTAATTCCTACAAATAGGATTACAAAATGAACTGGATTTACTGCATTTAAAGCAGTTACAAACCCTTGAATATATTCTGTATTGTAAAAACAAATTACAAGCACTGACATGAAGAATAATGTATTTAAAATTGGCATCATTACACATGCTACAATATTTGCAATTTCTTTTTTATTTAATTTAACAATTAATTCATGAACATATCCAGTTAAAAATCCAGCAAGCATACGTGTTGGAACACATACTAAAAATGTTAAAAAAGGATTAATTTGAAACATCATTAAACCAAATGCTGAATAACCCAGACATTGAATAAAGCTAGTTATCCCAAATGCAGTTCCTAAAAACAAACCAACATATTTTCCACCAATAATTGCACCAATAGCAATTGGAATTACAGTAAGAGTAATTTCAAGTCCTAATGTTTTTATTGGTAAAAATGAAATTATAATAGTTAATGCTGTTAATACAGCAGTTAAAGTAATTTTAAAAATTTGTTCTTTTCTTGTCATATCTTACCTCCTATATTAAGTATATGCATTTTAAACAATTTAAAATTAATCTATAAATTCAAATTCATAATTAAACACGCAAACAAGGTCTCCGTGTTTAACACCTAAACGTCTAAGTTCAGCATCTACACCCATATCACGAAGTTTTTTAGCAAACATTCTAATGTTAGCTTCATTATTAAAGTTAATTCTATCGAATACTTTTTTAACTTCATCACCTTCAACATGATAGATTCCATCTTCATCACGTCTAATAGTAAACTGAGGGCCTTTTGGTACAAAGTTATATTCAACTACTTCTTCAGATACATCTTCAAGTGGTTTGAATTTTCTTGCTTCCTCTAATGTATCAGCTACTTTATATAATAATTGTTGTAAGTTAGATTTAGTATATGCAGATATTGCTACAATATCCTCAATACCAGTTTCTTTTTTAAATCTTTCTAAGTTTTCAACTGAATCTGGTAAATCCATTTTGTTAGCAACAACAACTTCTGGACGTTTAATTAGATCTAAATTATAATTTTCAAGTTCTTTTCTAATTTTATAATAATCATCTACTGGATCTCTACCATCTGTTGCACTCATATCAACGATGTGCACAATAACTCTTGTTCGTTCAATATGTTTTAAAAATTGAAATCCAAGACCAAGTCCAGCTGAAGCACCTTCAATTAATCCAGGTAAGTCAGCCATAACAAAACTTCTTCCATCTCCAACTGAAACTACACCAAGATTTGGATGCAAAGTTGTAAAATGATATGAAGCAATTTTTGGTTTTGCAGCAGAAACAACAGATATTAAAGTTGATTTTCCAACTGATGGGAATCCTACTAAACCGACATCTGCTAAAACTTTTAATTCAAGTTGTAAATTTCTTTCAACTCCAGGAACACCTTTTTCAGAAATTTCTGGAGCAGGATTTCTTGATGATGCAAAACATGCATTACCTTTTCCACCACGTCCACCTTCAGCAACAACAACTTCTTGATTATGTTTTGTAATATCTCCGATAACAGTTTGTGTATCAGCATCAATAATTGTTGTTCCAATTGGTACTTTTACATAAACGTTTTTACCAGATTTACCAAACATATTTTTATCCATACCATTTTGGCCTGATTCAGCTTTAATTTTTTTAGTAAATCTAAAATCTAAAAGAGTTGTTAGTCCTTCTTCACCAACGAAGATAATACTTCCTCCTCTTCCTCCATTACCGCCTGATGGTCCACCTTTATCGATATATTTTTCATGAAGGAAATATGATCCTCCATCTCCACCATCTCCAGCTTTAACAAAGATTTTTACACTATCTACAAACATGTAAAACCTCCTATATATTCTAAATATTTTTTAATACTTTTAAACAAATTAAAAGCACTTGTTTAACAAGTGCTCATTGCCAATTATTCCACAGGGTATACAGATACTTGTTTTTTATCTTTACCTTTGCGTTCATATTTAACAATACCATCAATCATACAGAATAATGTATCGTCTTTTCCTAAACCTACATTATTTCCAGGATGAACTTTTGTTCCTCTTTGACGATAGATAATAGAACCAGCAGTGGCAAATTGACCATCAGATAATTTTGCACCTAAACGTTTAGATTCAGAATCACGGCCGTTCTTAGTAGAACTAACACCTTTTTTAGATGCGAATAATTGTAAATTTAATCTTACCATGATGTTACCTCCTATTTATTATTTTCAATTTTTACTTTTAAATTTTTTGGATATTGGTCTTCTATATCTTTTAAAGTATCATATAAATTTTGAAAAATCAAATCAACAAATGTTTTTTTAGATTCTTCAATATTTTGATAATTTAAATTTTGAATACTTACATATCCATCTTCTTCGTTTTGATTTACATCAAAACATCCTTCAATTAACTTATCTAATAAATTAACAGAAGAGATTACCGCAGTAGATATTCCTGCACATACAATATCAGAACCTGCTGTACTGTATCCAGAATGTCCACTTACTTCTAGACTTGTCCAAAGCCCATTTTGTTTTTTAAAGACAGCCTTTGTCATATTAAGCCTTCATTATGCAACGATTGAGTTGATAACTACTTTTGTGTAAGCTTGACGATGACCTTGTTTTTTGTGGTAATTCTTTTTAGATTTGTATTTGAAAACAATAATCTTTTTGCCACGTCCTTGTTTTTCGATTGTTCCAGTAACTTTAGCGCCTTCAACTAGTGGAGCACCTACTTTATCACCTACTAATAATACTTGATCAAAAACAACTTCTTGACCAGCTTCACCAGCAAGTTTTTCAACGTAGATAGTATCACCTTCTGAAGCACGATATTGTTTACCGCCAGTAACAAAAATTGCGTACATCTAATTGACCTCCTCATTTAAATTTTTAAGACACGCCATGTAGGTGGAAATATAAAATTTCTCTTAAATACCTATTTTGTGCGGTTGCTAGACTATGCAACAAACATATTATACACTATTTTTAAATAATATTCAACTAAATTAAACTTTTTTTACTTAATAAAATAATTATTAAAATTCGTCTATATTATTTACTTCATATTTATCAATATATTTTTTAGATTTATTAATAATAACACTTTTTTCTTCTTGTTGTTTAGCTAATATAATTTTTTGATTTTTATATTCAATCTTATAATTGCTATTTTTACGATAATATACAGTTCTTAAATTTTCTTTTCTTCAATTTTTTCATTAGGCTATGTCACTTAATATGACTGATTTTTAGCACTTTTTGTAGAGGTGAGTATTTTCTCTCCTCTACTCGACATATTGGAATTGGTTAAACTGACACGCCTCCAAATACAACAGCACAAAAAAGTACAAATAGCATGAGAATCTCGATGCTTCCTGCAGCTAAATTAATGATAGACAACACAAGAGTAGTCTTTCTTAGTTTTATCATTCTTTTCGCCATAATAATTCCGATAATACCAACAGGTATACCTACAAACAAGATAATGCCACTTCCCCAAATGACGATAATCTTCAGCAACTTAAACAAGGAATTAGAATTCAGAATGTTTGTAGGAGTATTAGACCACCAAACAATAAAAGGTATGACAAAGCATATTGCAAGTTCTAATCCAAAAATAATCTTATCGAATACCGTATTGTTTTCTTTCATATACAATCACGCTCCATTAGTCAAATTCAAGTTTATGCAACTAACGGAAGAGCAGGACGATCTGTCAAACTGCTGTTCCGATCAGTTTTTAATGTAGTTAACGCATAGCTTAATAAGATAGCACGCTTCTCAACGTCACTTTCATTGGCTTAGTTAACAAAGTTGTGCCAAATAAGGTAGTTGTTCAGATACTTTGTAGATACGACGTTAAAACTCTTCATAAATAGCCTTTCATTAAACAAACCAAAAGGTTTATACGTATATACACTTCTTATAACACATATTTTTCTTTTTAATTTATTACCACAAATACAATAATAATTTTTCTAAAATATCAAAGGATTAAATGATATAGTTGTAGTTATATAATTTCCATACGCAATATTAAATCTCTTTTTTGCCATAAATAACTCCTTAATATTTTTCTGTTATATATTTTAGTATATTAAATAAATCAATA
>JAZKYN010000005.1:0-21633 GCA_045612145.1 Bacilli bacterium | reverse complement strand
TATTCGATTTGTGTTAATCTTGAAAAAATAGCAAAATTTGATAAAAAATATGATACTATATTACAAGTTATTAAAAATTCTTACTATGAATTAAGTGATTCTGAGTCTGAATTATCACAATCTTTAAATAAACTTGAATTTGATGAAAATTATTTCAGAGAAGTAGTTGAAAGAATTAATTATTTAAAAGATTTACAATATAAATACAAAAAAAATATTAAAGAATTAATTGAATATAGAGATGAATTAAATCTAAAATTAAACTTAATTGTTGATGAAAAAGTTTTAATTGAAGATAGTTATAATAATGCAAAGAAACTATTTGATGAGTTAACACAACTTGCTGAAAAATTATCAGAGACTAGAAAAAATAATGCACTAAATTTAGTATCAGATATTAAACAATCATTAAAAGATTTAATGCTTGATAAAGTTAATATTGAAATTACTTTTTCGAATAAAGAAATAAAAGAATTAGATATCAATTCATTCCCTAAAAAAGGAATAGATGATATTAATATTTTAATTTCTTTTAACCCTGGAGAACAAATGAAAGATTTATCAAAAGTTGCTTCTGGAGGTGAAATGTCTAGAGTTATGTTAGCAATTAAAACCCATCTAATGAAAAATTTGGGTTTATCTACTATAATATTTGATGAAATAGATAGTGGAATTAGTGGTGATGTTGCATATCAAGTTGCAAAAAAACTTCTTGAAATTTCGGAACATACTCAAGTTTTTTCAATAACACATTTACCAATTGTTGCGGCTGTTGCTGATAATCATATCTTTATAAGCAAGAAAATTGTTAATGATAGAACTGTTACAGATGTAAAAGAATTAGATCAAGAAAATAGAGTTAATGCAATTGCTAAAATGATTTCACCAAATGATGAATCAGGTGTTAATTTGGAATTAGCTGTTAATATGTTAAAAAATAAATAAAAGTAAAAAAAGTGTTTTTATCCCATATAAAAACACTTTTTATTTTTTTAAACTTGTAAATAATAAATATGAAAGGAGGAAAAAATGAAAAAAATAATTAAAATTTTAACAATTATATCAATTTTTTGTTCATTTTTAAATATTAAAGTATATGCTAATGAAAAAGAATTTGTATATCTAAGTGGAGACTCCATTGGAATAAAAATGGAAACTGGTATTTATGTTGCAGGAAAATATCAAGTTAATACTGAAAATGGTAAAATGTCACCATGGAAAAATTCAAATATCGAAGTTGGAGATAAAATAATAAAAATAAATAATATTGATGTTGATACAAATGATGAACTATTGAAATATTTATCTAACCAAAATGAAAGTGTAAGTTTAACAATTGAAAGAAATAATTCAGTATTTAATACACATATTGATGTTATAAAAAACATCAATAATGAATATACGATTGGTCTTTATATTAGAGATAAGATTCTAGGAATTGGTACAATGACATTTGTTACTGAAGATAATTATTTTGCATCACTAGGACATGGAATATACGATAATAATGTATTACTAAATTCTTTAAATGGTTCTGTATATTATTCTAGTGTTTCATCTATAAAAAAAGCAGAACCTGGAGTTGCAGGTGAAAAAAGAGCTTCAATTGAAAATATTTCTATTGGAATGATATTATCTAATGATATAACAGGTTTATATGGTAAATTAAATAATAGAAGTGATAATAAAAAAATTCTTGTTGGTACACAGTATTCAACAAAAATTGGAAAAGCACAAATTTATACTTCAATTGATAAAAATAACATAAAAGCTTATGATATTGAAATATGTGAATGTTTTATTCAAAAAAATTCGTCTATAAAAGGGTTGAAAATAAAAGTAGTTGATGAAGATTTAATAAATAAAACAGGTGGCATTGTTCAAGGAATGAGCGGAAGTCCAATTGTACAAAACGGATATATTGTTGGTGCAATCTCGCATGTAACATTAGATAATCCTATTTATGGTTATGCAATGCACATCGATTGGATGATTAATGAAATAGATAATATCAAATAATATTGATATATTTCATATTTCGACAAAATATAACAAATAAAATATTATAATGAAGACGTATTTTGAAAAATGATGTAAAAAAATGAAATTATCATTATATTATGATGTTTGAAAAATATACTTTACTTGCTAAATATCCTTATTTTTGATAAAATATAATAGCATAATAAATAAAAAAGGGGGGTATTTATGCAAAATTTAAAAATGGTTGTTGTCGAAAATTTCGATACAAATGAATTAACTTTAGGAACTTATTTAAAAAATTGTGATGGTATTAATTTAATTGGGGATTATAATAATGAAACTAGTTTATATAATACATTAAAAGTAACACAATTAGACGTTTTGTTGATTGACTTATTTTTAAGTGGAGTAGATGGTATTTCTTTAATTGAAAATATTAAAAAAAATCCAGATCTATATTATCAACCAAGACATATTATTGTTATGACACAATTCGTTAGTAATTTTGTTAACAATAGACTTAATCAATTAAATGTTGATTATATAATGATGAAACCAGTTGATGCTAAACAAGTTCATCAACTTGTATTAGGTATGACTATGGAAACTCCAGAGTCTGAAAATTCTGATTATGATGTTGAATTAGATAGTGAAATAACAGGAATCTTACATGAAGTTGGTGTGCCAGCTCATATCAAAGGTTACATGTATTTAAGAGAAGCAATAGCTATGGTGTACAATAATGTTGAAATTTTAGGGTCTATTACTAAAGTATTATATCCTGAAATTGCAATAAACTTCGGGACAACTTCATCACGTGTTGAACGTGCAATTAGACATGCTATTGAAATAGCATGGGTAAGAGGAAATGTTGATGCTATAAGTGATATTTTTAGTTATACAATTAGCTACACTAAATCTAAACCTACTAATTCAGAATTCATAGCGATGATTTCTGACAAATTAAGATTAGAACATCGTAAACAAAAGAAGATGAGATATATTGCTTAAAATAAAAAATAGAAGTCAATTCTATTTGACTTCTATTTTAATTTATTTTGCAAGTTGAATAAATGCAATAATTAAACTTCCAATGCTACCAAGAGCCATTAAAGCAGCTAATGTAATGATAATTACTTTACCAGCAACTGTTTTTTGAGGTGCTTTTGTTAAATAATATTCATCAGTACCATTTGCTTTAGTGTTTTTTCCAACAATTGAAGTTTTTTGTTGTTTTTTAACTTTTTTACTCATTTTTTTCACCTCTGATATCTTATGCATATATTATAACATATTTTTTTAAAAAAGGAAAGTGATAGCATTAAAAAAAATAGAATTATTTTCCATATTGACATGAATTGTTTTTTTGTAAGCTGTGAAGTAGCAGAAAATCCTGATTTGAAGGGTAAAAAAATAGCAGTTGCGCCAAATGGAAGTGATAGAAAAGGAATAATTTTAGCAGCAAGTTATGAAGCAAGACCATATGGTGTGAAAAGTGCAATGCGTGTTAGCGATGCACTTAGAAAATGTCCTGATTTAATAATTGTTGAACCAACTATGGGATTATATGGTGAATATTCTAGAAAGTTTTTTGAATATTTTTTGAAAATCACTCCCTTAGTAGAACCAGCAAGCATTGACGAAGGCTATTTAGATGTTACTGATGTATGCGAACCAAGTGAAATAATGAATTTAGCTTATAAGATTCAAAAAGATTTATTAGAACTTTATAATTTACCTTGTAGTATTGGAATAGCTCCTAATAAGTTTTTGGCAAAAATGGCATCTGATATGAAAAAACCACTTGGCATCACTGTGTTAAGAAAAAGAGAAGTTCCAGAAAAACTATGGCCTCTACCTATTGGAGATATGATAGGAGTCGGTAAAAAAACGCTTGAAACTTTGACTGCTATAGGAATTAAAACTATTGGTGATTTAGCTAATTATAAAGATTTAAATTTACTTAAAGAAGTAATTGGTGATAACAATACTAATGGTTTATATGCTCATGCTCATGGAATAGGATCTAATGAAGTAGATGTAAATAGATTTAATGATGTTTCTTCAATTAGTAATTCTCAAACATTTGATCATGATGAATATGATGTTACAAAAATGAAGTTATTAATGAAATTGTTAACTAATACAATTTGCAATCGTTTAGAAAAACATTCATTAAAAGCTTATAATTTTACATTACAGTTAAAATACAATAATTTTAAAGTAACAAGTAAAAGTACAACATTAAAAAATCCAACATCAGACAGTAGAAAAGTTTATAAGTTGTTTGAAGACATATTTGATGATTTTTATGATACATCATTTCCTTTAAGATTAATTGGAGTTGCAGCATCAAAAGTAATTGAAGCTCATGATGAAATCAAACAATTATCAATTTTTGATTCTTTAGAAGAAGAACAAAAAGAAGTAACAATTGATAATTTAATTAAAATTATTAATAATGAAGTTGGAAGTATTGCGTTAAAACGTGGTATTAAAGATGATGAATCTTTAAATAACGTTAGAACTGATAAATTTGATAAGTCTTCTAGATAAAATAAAATTTAGATGATTTTACTTGATAAAAAATCAATTTTATTGTATACTTTTAAAGTAAATATTTTTTTCGTTGATCAATCTGACAAATTGTGAGAAAAACGTATAATGCGCGTTAAGCAATTAAGAGGGTGGCTTGTCCAAACTAAGGTGGTACCGCGGAGTTTTCTTCGTCCTTAGGTTAAGTTATAGTCATCCCATTTTTTATTTTTATAGGAGGAATAAAATGCGTACTATTAATAATAATGAATTAAGATTAACTAATGTTGGTCAAGAAGTTTCATTAGTTGGTTGGTGTAGTAAAAAAAGAAATCTTGGAGGTCTTATTTTTATTGATTTAAGAGACCGTTCTGGTATTGTTCAACTTGTTGTCGAACCAACAAATGAAAATTATGAACTTGCTGAAAGTGTAAAAAATGAATATGTTTTACAAGTAACAGGTAAAGTTGTAGAAAGAGAAAGTAAAAATAAAAATATCGATACTGGTGATGTAGAAGTAATCGTTAGTGAATTAAAAATTTTAAACACTGCTGAAAATCCACCACTTATCATTCAAGACCAAACAGATGCTTTAGAAGATACAAGAATGAAATATCGTTATCTTGATATTAGAAGACCTATCATGCAAAAAAATCTAATGTTAAGACACAAAACTACTATGTCTATTAGAAATTATTTTGATGGTGAAGGCTTTATGGAAATTGAAACTCCATGTCTTGGTAAATCAACACCTGAAGGTGCTCGTGACTTCTTAGTTCCTTCACGTGTTCATGAAGGATCATTCTATGCATTACCACAATCTCCACAAATTTATAAACAATTATTAATGGTTGGTGGTTGTGAAAGATATTTCCAAATTGCTAGATGTTTTAGAGATGAAGATTTACGTGCAGATAGACAATTAGAATTTACTCAAGTTGACGTTGAAATGAGTTTCGTTGATGAAGAAGATATTTTTGCAATTGCTGAAGGTTTATTAAAGAAAGTTTGGAAAGATACATTAAATATGGACATTCAAACACCATTTGTAAGAATGAACTTTGATGATGCAATGAACAATTATGGTAGTGATAAACCAGATACTCGTTTCGAATTATTATTACAAAATTTCAATGACTGGGCTAAAGATGTTGAATTTGGTGTATTTAAAAACCAATTAGAAAATGGTGGTTATGTTAAAGGTTTAGTTGTTAAAGATGCAGCTAACAAATATTCAAGAAAAGAAATTGATCGTTTAACTGATATGGCTAAAAAATATCATGCATCAGGTTTAGCATGGTTAAAATATGAAAATAATGCATTTGCTGGTTCAATTGCTAAATTCTTAACTGAAGAAAATGCATCTAAATTAGTTGAAGCATTTAATGTAGAAAATAATGATTTATTATTATTTGTTTCAGATAAACTTGAAGTTTGTAACTTTGCACTAGGTGCTTTACGTTTACAACTTGGTAAAGAATTAAATTTAATTGATAATGATAAATTTAATTTCTTATGGGTTGTAAATTGGCCATTATTTGAATATAGTGAAGAAGAAGGACGCTTTATGGCTGCACACCATCCATTCACATCACCAAAAAATGGACATGAAGAATTTTTATTAACTGATCCTGCTAAATGCCGCGCTAAAGCATATGACGTAGTATTAAATGGTTATGAACTAGGTGGTGGTTCTATAAGAATTCACAATCAAGAAACTCAAGCAAAAATGTTTAAAGCTATTGGTATGAGTGATGAAGAAGTTAGAAACCAATTCTCATTCTTTGTTGATGCATTAAAATATGGTACTCCTCCTCATGGTGGATTTGCTCTAGGTTTAGATAGACTTGTAATGTTAATTACAAAAAATAATAACTTACGTGAAGTTATTGCTTTCCCTAAAGCAGCTTCTGCAAAATGCCCAATGAGTGATGCACCTACACCTGTTGCAGAAAAACAATTAAAAGAATTAGGTATTAAAATTAAATAAAGGTGATTTTATGAAAAGTACAAATTATATTTCATGGGATGAATATTTCATGGGAGTAGCTGTTCTTTCTTCTTATAGAAGTAAAGATCCAAGCACAAAAGTTGGAGCATGTATTGTTAATCAAAATAAAAGAATTATAGGGATTGGTTATAATGGACTTCCTTATGGATGTAATGATGATGAATATCCATGGGAAAGAGAAGGGGATTTCTTAGATACTAAATATCCTTATGTTGTTCATGCTGAACCAAATGCAATTTTAAATTCTACATCTAGTTTACAAGGAGCTACTTTATATGTTAGTTTATTCCCTTGTAATGAATGTATGAAATTAATTATTCAAAGTGGAATTAAAGAAATTGTTTATTTATCAGATAAATACGATGGAACACCTGAAAACATTGCTTCAAAGAAGATGGCTAAAAGTGCAAACATAGTATGTCGTCAAATGAAAAATGTTAATGTTAAGGTGGAAATTTAATGAAAAAACTTGTTAGGGAATATTGGAAGTTAATTTTAATTTTTTCGATTCCATATTTATTTATTATTGTAGCATCTGTTGTTAAAGTAAATTATGATGTAGTTGCTCCTGCATCAATAACAAGGGTATCTGAAACAATAGATGTCGATAATAATTCAAGATATGAATCAAATATTAATGTTGTATCTGTTTATTCGTATTCAAAAGTGAGTTTGTTAAACTATTTAATGGCAAAAATAAATAAAAATGTTACAGTTTCAAAAACATATGAATATGAAGTAACTGATTACAATTTAGTATATACATCTGGTGTTATTCAAAAAAGGGTTAGTATTTATAATGCTATAATATCAGCTTATAAAAAAGCTGGGTATGATGACATAATTGATGAAAATTCATATAAGGGATATGTTATTCATACTTTATCTACATATGCTCCAAGTCAATTAAAATTAGGAGATATCATTGTTAAATTCAATGGTATTGATTTAAAAGGATTAACTGGTGAAAATGAATTTGAAAAAGTTGCTAGTGATATTCTTTATGAAAGAAAAACATATCCAATTACAGTAGAAAGAACTGAATTAATTGATGGAAAATATGTAACTAATTTATATGATTTTCAAATAGCATCAAATTATTTTTATAACAGAGGTGAAGAAAAATACATTTCTTTTGGTATTTATACTTATGAATATATTATTCCAAAAGAAAATGGTGATTTCCCTAAATATACATGGGACTTTGGTAATTCAATTGGACCATCTGGTGGATTAATGCAATCACTATATGTTTATGAAGAATTAACAAGTTTTAATGTAACTAAAAATAAAAAAATTGTAGGTACAGGAACTATTGATTCATATGGTAATGCTGGGTCAATTGGTGGTATTTATCAAAAAGTAATAACAGCTTATTTAACAGGTGCTGATATTTTCTTTGTTCCTGTATCAACCCTTGATCCAGAAATTTATCAAAATGAATCCAATTACAAAGAGGCTAAAGAATCTTATGATAATTTAGATGATCCTAAAATGAAACTTGTTGTTGTAAGTAGCCTTGATGACATTATAGACTATTTAAAAAATAATTAGGAGGAAATATGAATTTTAAAGAAAAATTAAATACACTTTTCAAATCAAATGAATTTAAGGCATCATTATGGTCAGTATTAATTTCTTTTGTGATAGCAATTCCTTTTATGATTATTTTTGTAATAAGTCTTTTACAAAATTCATACATAACTTATGGTTTTTGGGTTGCAGTTTTATTCATTTCAATTGTTTTTGTATTAATTTTATCATTTGGCAATGTTGTATATAAAAAAATACTTAATAATTATAATGAATCAAAATCAACAAAAAAAGAGTATTTAGATATTTTTGTAAAAGAATTACTTGGTCCATATTCACTTGGAATAGTTATTGCAGTTTTATGTGTTGTATTAGATCAATTTTCAAAGATATCTGCTGTTAAAAACCTTACATATGGTGAAAGTGTTGTATTTATTGAAAATATACTAAACTGGACATTAGCATATAATAAAGGTGCTGCTTGGAGTATGTGCTCTGAGCATACTGATATTTTAGCATTTGTAAGTCTATTCGCAAGTTTTATTATATTATTTTTCTTAAAAGATTTTAATATTACAAAAAAACCTATTTATAGTATTGCGATATCATTTATCCTTGGTGGTACTATTGGAAATATGATTGATAGATTCATGAGTGTTGATGGTGTAATTGATTTTATTGAATTTGGATTTATGGATTTCCCAATATTCAATGTTGCTGACACATTCTTAGTTGTTGGTACTATTGGTTTAATGGTTAGTATAATTTTTAATGATTTTATTATAAAAGAAAAAACTGTAGAAAAAAGTGGTGAATTAAATGATTAAAGAACAATTCATAGTCGATTTAAGTTTATTAGAAGAAGAACTAACTGAAATAAGAGTTGATAAATATTTAGCTGAATTATGTGAAGATTTATCAAGAAGTGAAATTAAAGAATATTTTGATGAATCACTTATTACAGTTAATTCTAAAGTAGTTAAACCTAGTTTTAAAGTTACAAATAATGATATAATTGATATGTTTGAAAAAGAAAAAGAAATTATCGATATGGTAAAAGAAGATATTCCAGTTGATATTGTTTATGAAGATGATGATTTAATCGTTGTAAATAAACCAAGCGGAATGGTAGTTCATCCTGCACCTGGACATTTCCATGGAACACTTGTAAATGCTTTATTATATCATTGTAATAAACTTTCTGATTTAGGTGGTGATATTAGAGCAGGTATTGTTCACAGAATTGACAAAGATACATCAGGGTTACTTGTTGTATGTAAAACAAATTTTGCTCATAAGTCTTTAAGTGAACAATTAAAAAACAAAACTACAAAAAGAAAATATATGGCAATTGTTACAGGTAGTATTGGTCATAATTTAGGAAAAATTAATGCACCAATCGCAAGAGATCCTAACAATAGACAAAAAATGGCTATCGTTGAAGGTGGTAAACATGCTGTTACACACTTTAAAGTAGTTGATAGATTTAAAGATTTTACTCAATTAGAATTAGAACTTGAAACTGGTAGAACACACCAAATCAGAGTTCATATGGCATTTATTAATCATCCTGTAATAAATGACCCATTATATGGAGTTAAGAAACAAACAACAGAGTTTGGACAATATTTGCATGCATATCTATTAGGATTCGAACATCCAAGAACAGGTAAATACATGGAATTTACTGTTCCTGCTCCTCAAGAATTCTATGACAAGGTTAATGAACTTAAAAATAACATTTAAAACAAAAAAACCAATGAAATTTTATTCATTGGTTTTTTCTTCGTTATAAAAACTTCCTTGCCTTGATTTAGGCATTGGATTTTTTAAAAAATAGTTTCTTATTCTTTCAGTATTTGCAAATTTCAATTTTGCGACATTCTTTAATTCATCCCATCCAAAAGATTTAACAAAAGAAATAGCATTTCTATCAACTTCAGGGCCAGCTCCTTTTAAAAGTTCCATATCATATTCTTTAGAATATTTAGATAATTCTCTTAAAAAAGCAACTCTTGCAAGTATACTTGCGGCCGCAATTGATACATGAACTTTTTCTCCTTGTTTAATTGTTGTTATATTATCAACGATTTCTTTAGAATCTTTTAGGTATTCTAGGTATTTTTCCTTAGGTGTAAACTCATCAATTAAAATAGCGTCCAACTTTACATTTTCGACCTTTTTTAGTATACTATTTATAACTTTATTATGCAGATATGCTTTTAAATAATTGAAGTTATCGTTCTTTTTAGATAATGAATTTATTCTATTTGGTTCTAAATAGATTATAGAATATGGTATCAATTGAGCTATTTTTAGAGCCATTGGTATCATTTGTTTATCTGTTAGTAATTTAGAATCTTTTACGCCTAAATGACGTAATTCATCGATTTTATCACTAGAAACGTAAGTAGCACATACTACGATTGGACCAAAATAATCTCCTGTTCCAACTTCATCGCTACCAATAGCACTTAGTGTTGAGTATTCAAGTGTTAATGTAGAAGATGCTTCTGCTACTTCAAGATTGTATTTTTCAGCCCAGTGGTTGTATTCATTTGCTTCACCTGAACCTTGAAATAATACAACATTTGTTCTGTAAAAAGTGATTGTTGAATTGGTAAGTTTTGCTCTTGCAATTATATAATTGCTAGCGTTGTATGTTAAATAACCACGATAATAATCTAACATTTCATTAATTTGTTCGCTTGTCGCTATAAATTTATGAGTATTATTGGTTTGCTTATTCATAATCCTTACCTCCCAACTATATTTTATCACAAAAAATAAAAAAAAACAAAATATTATAAAAAAAATAAAGGTGATTTTATGAAAATTCACAATAGATCATTAAATAAACTTGAATTTCCTATAATTTTATCTACTTTGTCTGATTATTCAATTCTTCCTGCAACTAAGATAAGAATAAATTATCTTAAACCTAGTAATGATTTAGTTGAATTAGAAAGTGAATTAATGAAAGTAGAAGAAGCATCAAAGATAATTATTCGTGCTATGAGAGCTCCCATTTATATTAGTAGCGATTATGATAAAATATTGATGTTGTTATCTAAAGGAGCAATTTTAGATGCTTTAAGTATTTATGAAACAGTAAAATTATATGAAACTATAAAATCAAATATTAAATTTTCATCAGAATTAATTAGAATGCAAATAGATTCGACTAATTATCAAAAATTATTAATTAATTCGTTTGTTAATGAGTCAATTGAAAAACTACTAATTAAATCAATTGATGAAAATGGTTATGTTTTGGATGAAGCAAGTCCTACGTTAAAATCTATTAGAAAAAGATTAACACAATTAGAGATTAATTTAAAACAAAAATTACAAGAAATTATTGCTAAAGAATCATCAAAACTTTCACAAACATCTGTTGTATTAAGAGATGATAGATATTGCTTAGCAGTAAAGAGTGAGTTTAAAAATCAAATAAAAGGAATAATTCATGATATTAGTGCAAGTCAACAAACATGTTTTATTGAACCATTTGTTGTTAGTCAAATAATGAGTGATAAAGCCAAATTAATTGAAGATGAAAAAGCAGAAGTTCACCAAATTCTAAAAAATCTATCTCATATTTTATCAGAGGAATATGATCGTTTAAAAGAAAATTTTGAAATTGTTAAAGAAATAGATTTTATATTTTCAAAAGGAATGCTTGCTGTAAGCTATGATGGAAGAAAACCAACTCTAAATTGTGATGGATTGCTTGAATTAGTTGATGCAAGACATCCATTGTTAAAAGTAAAAAAAGTAATCCCTAATAATGTTAGTTTTGGAAAAGGTTATAAAGGAATTATTGTTACAGGGCCAAATACTGGTGGTAAAACAGTTTTATTAAAAACTGTAGGTCTTTTATGTTTAATGACTAAATATGGACTTTTAGTTCCTGCAAGTGAAAAAAGCAACATAATGATTTTTGATCAAATTTTTTGTGATATTGGTGATGACCAAAGCATTGAAAGTAATCTATCAACTTTTTCATCTCATATGAATAATATTACTTCAATTATTGATGAAGTAACACCAAAATCACTTGTTTTGTTTGATGAAATAGGTTCTGGAACAGATCCTATTGAAGGTTCTAATCTTGCAAAAGCAATTTTAAAATATTTAATAAAAGAGAAAATTAGTTTTATAACAACTACTCACTACTCCGATTTAAAGGCATTTGGATTTGAAAACGATGATGTTATTAATGCATCAATGGAATTTGATCAAAATACATTATCGCCAACATATAGATTAAATCTTGGTGTTAGTGGGTCAAGTAATGCATTTAATATTGCTAAAAGACTTGGTTTAAAAGATGAAATTATTAAAGATGCTAAAAACATGACTATTACATCAGATGATGATGTACGTAAATTAATTTTTAGACTTGAAAAAAATGCAAAAAAATTAGAACAAAAAACAAAAGAAGTAGAACAATTAAAATTAGAATTAGAAAAAGAAAAAAGAGAATATAAAATTAAAAATGATAATATTGAAAAAGACAAACTTAATATTTTAAATAAAGCGCAAAAAGAAGCTGATGAATTTGTTGAAAAAGTTACTCTAGAAGCATTAGATGTTCTTGAAAAAACAAAAAAACTTCAATCAAATGAAACAAAATTACACGAACTTATTGAAGCTAAAAGAAATGTTGATTCTTTATCTAAAACAATAAACAAGCCTAAAAAGACAAATGTTGTAGAAAATAAAACAATAAAAGTAAATGATGATGTTTACGTAATCACATATGATCAATACGGTAGTGTAACTAAACTATTAAAAGATGGTAGATACGAAGTTAGTATTGGTAATATGAGTATGAAATTAGAAAGAAACGAACTAAAACTTGTAAAATCACAAGTTGTTGAAAAACCAAAAGACATTGGAATTTCTTTTTCAAAATCTAAAGTTAATGTATCTATGACACTTGATTTAAGAGGAAAACGATATGAAGAAGCTATGGATTTATTAGATAAATATATTGATGATTTGCTACTTGTTGGTATGAAACAAGCATCAATTATTCATGGTTTTGGAACAGGTGTTATTAGGGAATTGGTTCAATCATTTGTAAAAAATAATAAAAATATTTCATCATATAGATATGGTGGAGAAAATGAAGGAGGGTTTGGTGTAACTGTGATTACACTTAAATAATATGGATATTAGAGAAATTGAAAATTTAGATTTAGATAAATTATTAGAAAATGACAAAGTAATTATTTTAGAATTTTACACATCATGGTGTCCTACATGTAAAATGGTAGGTATGACTTTAGAAGAATATGAAGAAGAAAATGATGATGCATTAATTTTTCAAATTAGTGCTGATGAATATAAACAAATTGCACAAAATTTTAAAGTAACAACAGCACCTACACTGATTTTTATTTATAATAAAGAAATCAAAAATAAACATCATGGATTCATTGAAGTAGAAGAAATAAAAGAAATTGTTCAGGAAATTCTAGCTTAATACGAAAGAAAATAAAAGCGTTTTCATAATTTGTAAAAAAAATTATGATATCGCTTTCATTTTTTTTAAAATGTGATATACTATTATTGAATAAAATATTAACAGGAGGACTCAACTTATGAACTTACAAGAAAAAAGAAAATTTGTTTTAGAAAATTTACATTGTGTACCTGAGGAAGAAAAGAAATTATTTGATTTTAACTTCGCATGTGTATACACTAGAAATTCAGTAGGTATGGAAAGTGGAAAAAGAGCATCTTTAGAAGAAGTTGTATCAACAGTTAAAGGTCACAATGTTAAAATTGATGAAACTTTAAAACGTAATGTGTATAATCATTATCGTGCATATGAAATGTTATTAGATCACGTTGCAGAAAACGGAACTAAAGAATTAACAGAAGATTTCTTAAAAGATTTACATGCAAGATTAACAAAACGCATTCTTGATAATGGTGGAATGTATCGTAATGTAAATATTACGATTAATGGTTCAATGCATACTCCATGTGATTATGTTAAACTATACGATCGTATGAAAAAATATATTAATGATGTTAATTATAATGAAAAAGAAGATTTTGAAGCTATAGCATATGCTCATTTACAACTTGCAAAATTACACCCTTTCTTAGATGGTAATGGACGTTTAGCAAGACTTGTATTAAATTATTTCTTAATAAAATATGGATACGCACCTGTTAGTATTCCTGCAAAACGTCGTTTAGAATATTTTGACATGTTAGAAGAATTCAAAGTAAATAAAAATCCTGTACCTTTTGAAAACTTCGTAAAAGAATTAGTAGAAAAAGAATATGATCGTATGATCGAAATGATCCAAAGATATAATAAATAATTTAAAACACCTACTAATGTAGGTGTTTTTTTTAGAGGTATTTTATGAGAAAAATGATTTATATTTTAAATATTTTCTTTATTGTTTTATTTGTATCTAGTTGTAGTTTTGGTGGCTCTGATCCGAAATGTGATGTTTACTATGAAAATTATGTAGAAGAAGTTTATGTTGGAGATACAATTAGCGTCAAACCTTTTGTTGTGGGTGGGACTCTAACATTAATTTATGAATTATCACATAATATAGCTGAAATAGATAGCGAAGGATATTTAACTGCGTTAAAACAAGGTTCAATAACAATTACTGTAACTGCTGTTGAAGATCCTACGGTAAAACAAATTTTGTTAGTACTTATTAAAGAAAAAGTAGTGCCTATAAAGTATACTATCACTTTTGATGCTAATGGTGGTGATGAATTAGTCAATAATAAAATAACACTTGAAGCTGGTTTATCTTTTGAAGTTCCATTACCAACAAAAGAGGGATATAGTTTCTTGGGTTGGTATAAAGGTGAAACGAAATTTGAAGATACAGTAATGCCAGAAGAAAATATAACTTTAATCGCTAAATGGGAAAAAATAGTTATTACATATAATATCACTTATAATACAAATGGTGGTGTTTTACCAAACAATGCACCTACTTCATTTATCGAAGGAGAAATAATTTCATTACCTGTACCAACTCGTGATGGATATAAATTCCTAGGATGGTATGAAGAAGATGTTTTAGTAAATTCATTATATAATAAAGATTATAATTTGGTTGCAAAATGGGAAGAAAACACAGTAGAATTGAATTTAGATTGTTTTGGAGGAGTTGTAGATTGTAAGGCATCATTTGATATAAATGGAGTAATAAATCTACCTATTCCAATTCTTGAAGGATATAAATTTAAATATTGGTGTAGTGATTCGAAATTAACAAATAAAATTGATATTTTGTTAAAAGAAAATTATAATGGTGAAAAATTATATGCAGTGTATGAATTAGATAATGATAATTTACAAAGTTCGATTGTCATTACAAGATTTAATCGTCATGTTAGTTCTTATGATGAAGTTGTTTTATTTGATTCTTCAATAACTGGTATGACATCCAGATACTGGCATAAAATATTAATTGTAGAAGAAAACGGTAAATATTTTGTTTCTAATATTGGTAATGATACTACAAAATTATCAGATTTAGGTTATTATGATTATTTGATTTTAGCATATAGTAGTTATCCTAATTATAAAGATATTGTAAATTTGGATTGTGAAATAGGTTATGAAGTTAATTTTTTAGTTAATCCGTCAAGCCATTTAAGTGGTGATTGTACTAATATTATAAGTTTTTCTAAAAGATTCTTAGATATTGATGTTCAAGAAATCTATAATTATTTTAATGAAAAATATAGTAATATAGACAAAGTGAATAATGATATCGATTTAATCAAAGAATATAATTATTACAATATTGAATGGAAAACAAGTAATCGCGAGGCTTTATCATCTGATGGCAAGTATACTAAACCATTTGTAGATAGATTTGTAACTTTAGAGGCATATATTGAAAATAGTAAAATTTATGAATTTGATGTATTAGTTGAAGGTGAATATAGAGAAAGCAAAGCTCTTTCAACTGGTTATATTTACACTCCTTATAATACAATAACACAAACAGCAATGGATTGCTTGGATATAATTTATTGTGCATTCTTAAATTTAGATTCTAATGGTGATTGGACTAATTTAAAAACAATGACTAATAATATTAATAACTACATACGTGAAAAAGCTGATAAATCTGGAACTAGGATTGTTATATCAATAAATCAAAAAAACAGTGGAGATTTTTCAAGTGTTGCTGGTAGTCCTGAATTAAGAGAAAAGGTAGCAACAAATATTTTAAATGTTATAAAAACATTGGATTTGGATGGAGTTGATATTGACTGGGAAACACCTTCTAGTAGCGAATCAACTAATTTTACGTTATTTATGAAATCTATTTATGAAAAAGTTAAATCTGAAAATGAAGAATATATTGTTACTGCGGCCATCGGTGGTGGAAAATGGGCTCCACCAAAATATGATTTACCAAATTCAATTAATTATTTAGATTATATTAATATGATGACTTACTCTATGGCAACTGGAAGTGGATATTATCAAAATAGTTTATATCCTTCAACAAGAAGTAGGACATTAGTAAGTTGCTCTATAGATGAAAGTGTTGATATTTATAATAATTTAGGTATACCAAATAATAAAATTTTAGTTGGCATTCCTTTTTATACAACGGTTCAAACTGAATGTGAAGGAGTGGGGACAAAAACAGGAAATGGTAAATCAATTTGGTATGATAAATTATTTACAACATATGCATTATCAGATACAATGAATGAATATTTTGATGATGAATGTTGTGTCCCTTATCGATATGATGCAACAAATAAAATATTCATTTCTTTTGATAATGAACAAAGTATTAAAATGAAATGTGATTACATTAATTCTTTAGGACTAGCCGGCACAATGTACTGGCAGTATGGACAAGATGTTAATGATATGCTAAGTCTAGCTATTGCAAAATATATTAACGAATAATTTTATTTATTATCTTTTTGCTTTTATAAAATGACATTTTTTGATATAATGTTATTGAGGTAGAAAGAGGAAATTATGTTAGATAACAGAATACAAATTATTAGTTATAAACATAATGGTGTTCTTCATAGAGTTTGGCAATATGCGTATGTCATAAGACAAACAAGTGACGTTATTGTAGTAGTAAATGATCATACCAATGTAATTGATGGTGATGGTCGCAGATGGAAAACAAAAGAACCAGCTGTATGTTATTTCTTTAAAAACTATTGGTTTAATATTATTTGCATGCTAAGAAATAATGCCATTTATTATTATTGCAACCTTAGTTCACCTTATGTTAAGGATGCTGAGGGCTTAAAATATATCGATTATGACTTAGATGTTAAAGTCTTTCCAAGCGGTGATAAAGTTATTCTTGACCGCGATGAATTTGAATTTAACAAAGTTGATTATGGTTATGGGGATAAACTTGTTAATATTATCGAAAATGAACTTCAAATACTTTTAAAAAGAATTGATAACCATGTTCAAGCTTTTGATTCAGAAGTTGTAATGAAAGACTATGAAATCTATAAAAATCTAAGAAAACAATTAGATAAAAAGAAGAAAAAGTCCTTAAAGAATTTTAATTAGTGTTAAAGAGAAGAGAAATATCCATTTTGTATGGATATTTTTTCTTTTTTTAATCATATTTTAATATCTGAGTTCATACATTTAAATATAGGAGGATATTAAAATGAGTAATAATATTTTAAAAGATGTAGTAACAAGAACAAGCGGCGAAGTTTATATTGGAGTTGTTGGTTCTGTAAGAAGCGGGAAATCGACTTTTATTAGAAAATTTATTGAGAAAAAAGTTTTACCACTTGTTAATGATAAATATACTTATGATAAAATATTGGATGAATTACCACAAAGTGGTGAGGGGAAAACAATAATGACTGTGGAACCGAAATTTGTTCCAAGTAATATTGTTAAAATATCTATTGATAATGATGTTTCATTTCAAGTAAGATTAGTTGATTGTGTTGGACATATTATTGAAAGTGCGAAAGGATATTTAAATGAAGATGGATCAACAAGACTTGTGCAAACACCTTGGTTTTCGGAGGCAATTCCCTTTGATGATGCGGCAAAAATAGGAACTGATAAAGTTATAGAATCGCATTCAAATATTGGGATTGTAATGAGTAGTGATGGTAGTTTTGGAGAATTTTCAAGAGATGAATACGAAAAAGTAGAAGAATTAGTTATTGAAGAATTAAAAGAGTTAAACAAACCATTTATTTTAATAATTAATACAACAAAACCTAATGATGAGAAAACAATTAAATTAGTTAAGGAACTAGAAGAAAAATATCAGGTAAGCGTAATTGCTGTTGATGTAAATAAAATGCAAGAAGAAGATATTGATTTAATTTTAAAGAATGCAATGAATGAATTTGATATTAACGAATTGAACCTAGAAGTTCCTTCTTGGATTAATAAATTAGATGATGATGTATCGTATAAAGTAAAATTCAATGAAATTATTTCTTCTACATCAGGTAATTTTAGAAAAATGAAAGATGTTTTTAAAATACAAAATATATTCAAAGAATCAGAATTATTTGAAGAAGTAAACATTTCTAATATTAATTGTGGAACAGGAGAAGTAAAAATCGAATTCAAATGTTCAGATTATGTTTATAATGACATTATTAACGAATTATTAGGTGGAAACATAGATGACAAAAGTTGTTTCATAGAAGAACTTCAACTCCTTAAAAAAGCTAAAAAAGCGTATGATTTAGTTGGTAACTCACTTGAAAAAGTTGATCAAGTTGGTTATGATATATCGTTACCAAAAATTGAAACTATTAAATTAGAAAAACCTGAATTATTAAAAGAAGGTTCAAGGTATGGTATTAAAATAAAGGCTACTGCTCCGATTATTCAACTTGTTAAAATTAATGTAAGTTCTGTATTTGAACCAATTATTGGTTCAAAAGAACAAGCCGAAGAAGTGATAAATAATATGGTAAATAATTATGAAAATGAACCGGAAAAATTATGGAATAGTGAAATTTTCGGAAGAAAACTGTGTGATGTTATTAATGATGGTATAAAAACAAAAGTAAATGCGATTCCAGATAGTATCTTGGATAAATACAAAACTAGTATTGAAAAAGTTGTAAATTATGGTAAAGGTGGTTTAATCACTATTGTTTTATAAAAATCTGAATTTTGTTAAGTAAAATCAATAAAAAAAGTCATTTTAGTTGAAATAAAATTAAAAATATTATATAATGTATTCGGTGATAAAAAATGACAAAAAGTGAAATTATTAAGAAAATTCATAGAGATAATGATTTAAATTTCATTGAAATAGAAAAAATTGTTAATGAAGTATTGACAGAAATTACAAAAGGAATTATGGAAGACGGGAAAGTTGTTTTAACAGGCTTTGGTACTTTTGAAAAATATTATCAAGATGGATATAATGGAATAAATCCATCAACTGGAGAAAAACTTGTTGTTGATGGAAGTTATAAAATTAGATTTAGCTCTAGTAAAAAATTAAAAGACATTATAAATGAAAAATAAAAAGTGCAATTTATCTTAGATAAATTGCACTATTTTTTAATATAGAAATAACATTCCAAGTAAAGAAATAAAATTACTTAAAAAATGAAGTATAATACATGGTAGTAAGTTTCCTTTTGTTTTATGATACATAAATGCAAAAGCAAATGCTTGTCCCAAATATTGGAAAATACAAATAAATTCTAAATAAAGATCTATTAACGTTGCATCACCAGTAAAAATTAATGCAATTAAATCAACACATGCAGGAATTACGTGAATGGCTGCAAATATTATTGTTGACAATATAACAGTTTTAAGTGTGTTTTTCTTAAATACTCCAAAAAGAAATTTTCTAAATACAATTTCTTCAAGTACTGGCGCAAATATTACTGTCATTAGCATCATTATTGCTAAATTTATTCCACCACTGTTAAAAATTGATTCAATTACTTGTTGGTTAGTAGACTCACCTACTTCTAAACCAAATGATAAAAGTTCAACTATGATCGCAGAAGTATATATTCCTGCATACATTATTAGAACACCAAATCCAAACCATTTAAAATTAAGACCTGGGTTTTTCTTGAATTCTTTTATATCTTTTATTAAAAATTTAATAGAAAATGGAAGTATAGCAGCAAGCGCAGTAACATATATACTAAAGTTACCCCAAGCAAGTACATCTGTCATATATTTATCATAAAGTGGAGAATCATAATCTATTGATGTAACGTTATTAAGACCCATCCATATATATGAAATAATCGTTGTAATAATTAATGATGCTACATAGAAGATTGCAAAATATAAAGCGATCCCTAAAATATATTTTTTCTTGTTTTCATAGTGATCTAATTCGAATGCATCAATTTCTTCAACTTGTGAATTTAAATCTTCATACTTTTCCCCACAAAAAGGACAAAAAATAGATATTTCATTTTCTGAAATTAAAACTTGTTCATTACATTTTTTACAAGTTTTGTATAAATTAGTATTTTCTGCATAATTTTTACCACAGTAGGGACAAAAATTAACGGTTGATTCATCGTTTTCGTATAGTTTATTGCAATGTGGACATAATTTCATATAATCACCTCTTAAAGTATTATAACATTTTTATAAAATAAAATCAAATTAAATTATATTATTATGTATAATTTAATTTACTAAATCATATTATTTAACAAGAGGTGATTTGATGAAAAAGAAAATAATAGTAAGTATTGCTGCTTTAGTATTGATAGTAACTTTAATTTGTATTCCAAAAAATAAATATCAAGAATGGTTTAATAAAGATGTAGATGATACTCCTGTTAATGAAAATAAAGAATTCGTTAAAATGTATCTAGTTAATGAGTCAAATGATATTGTTGGGGTTAACGTTTATTTAGAATCAATCGAAGAAGATGTTATAAAGCAAAAATGGGATATTTTAACAACAAATATTAATTTATTACCAAGTGGATATTCTTCGCCTATAATGCCGACTACTGTTTTAAATGCGTATGTTATTGAAGAAAATAAATTGATTTTAAATGTTTCCGAAGATATTGTACTTTCATCTGGAAGATTAACAATCGAATCTCTAGCATGGAATTTTTGCGATGAGGAAGTAAATGAAGTTATATTAAAAGTTGATAATGAAGTTATTTCAAATATTAATGATTGTAACTTTTCTAAAATATCAAAATCAATTGGTGTTAACTATCAATTTGAAACATCATATTTGTATGAATCTGATAATATAACTATAGTATATTATTTAGACGAAATTGTATATCCTGTAACTTATTTCTATAAAGATAAAAACGAATGTAATTACATGATTGACAAAATATTTAATATGCATAATGTAGAACTTTCAAATTATAGTTATGAAATATCAGATAGTGGTTTAAATATTGTTTTTAACGAAAATATAATTTTAGAGGATAGTGTAAAACAATCTATTGTTGAAACTGTTAGAATGAATTTTAATGTTGATATGATAACAGTTTCAAATATTAATGATACATTAATTGAACACACATTTGTCGAAATAAGTAATTAATAATAAAATGTA
>JAZKYN010000004.1:0-5714 GCA_045612145.1 Bacilli bacterium | reverse complement strand
TTCAATATCTTCTACTTCTTTGATAATATCTTTTGATAAAACAACAGCTTTATCTTTTGTAATTTGGATATTGTCTTCAATTCTAATACCAATTGCTTCTTCTTCAATATATAGACCTGGTTCAATAGTTATTACCATACCTTCAACTAATCCTAAATTATCAATTGATGGATCATGTACATCAAGCCCTAAAGAATGTCCGATTGAATGATAATAATATTTAATTAGTTCATTATCTTCCTTAATTAATCCAAGTTTTTTACAACCTTCAGAAAGAATTGCTTTTGCATAATCATTTAATTCTTTCCAAGTCATTCCAGCTTTTGCATATTCAATACATTTTTTATTACAATCTAGAACAACTTCATAAACTGCTTTTTGTCTATCTGTAAATTTACCACTAACTGGGAATGTTCTTGTAATATCTGAAGAGTAATGTTTTGTATAACATCCAACATCCATTAATAATAAGCTATCTTTTTCAATTGGTAAATTATTATCTTCATAGTGAAGGATTGTTGCATTTTTACCTGATGCTATAATATTACCAAATGAAGATGGTTTATTTTCTTCAATTAATTTAAAGTTATGATATGCTTCTGCAAGAGTTTCATTATGCAATTCATTTTTATGATCCATTACATTGTAAATAGCTCTTTTTGTTGTACCAATTGATTCAGTTATAAGTTTGATTTCTTCTTCATCTTTAACCATTCTCATTTGTAGTAAATAAACATAAAGATTTTCTAAGTTAATACTTGGATAATCTTTTTTTAGCATTTTTGAAAGACTTAAAGCAAATGTATTATATAACTTAATTGGTCTTCTTTCAAAATCTAAATAGATATTTTTAGCAACATCTAAGAAGTGTCTTGTTGGTTGTAACATATTTGTCAGCATTCTATTAAACGCATCATTATATAAAATATTAGTTGTTGGAATGCCTGAAATTTCTGATGCTTCCTCTTTTGTTAAAGTTCTTCCTACCCATTTAGACATTACTTCATCAATTTCATCAATGAATAAATATTCTTTATAAGTATTGTTAAATTTACAAACCATTAATGTTACATCAATTTGATCAATTCCTGTTAGATAATAGAAATTATTATTTACAACAAATGGATATGTAGCATCAGCTGTTTTGAAAACTGAATATCCAGAATGTAAAATAGCAACAGAATTATCCTCTAGTTTATTAAATAACTTTTGTCTTCTTAATTGATAACAATTCATATATTATCTTCCTTTTTTAGTCTTATTTTCTTGAGTTTCAATAATTGAAGGATCGTAGTACATTTCAAGTACATTTGCAAATTGAGTCATTACTTTAACTGCTTGTTGTAATTGAATATTATCAAGTACTAATCCTAAAATATCATCATGGAATTTATCATGTGCTTTTAATACTTTTTTTCCTTGAGGAGTAATGCTTAATAAAATTACACGTCTGTCCATTTCGTCTCTAATTCTTAATAGATATCCTTTTTGAACAAGTCTATTAACACCAATTGTAAGTGAGCCTACAGTTACATGAAGTTTTTTTGCGATTAAAGTCATTGGTTTATTATTGTACTTATTAACCATTTCTATAACATGAAGTTCTCCAATTGTTAAATCTTCAATAGATTTATCCATAGTTCTTTCTTCAATTACAGTAGTCATATTACCAACAAATTGGAATGCTTCTTCTAAGTTTTTATATAAAACTTTTTCTTCTTTAGTAAGTTGTTTGTTTTTCTTAGGAGTAGGTCTAACAATTTCCTTAGGTGTATTATCACGTGGAGCTGGTTCAATTGTTACATCTTTACTCTTAATTGTAGGACGTTTAACTTTTGGTTTCGCGTCTTTTTTTACTTCTTTTTTAGGTTCTACCGGAGTTTCTACTTTTGGTTTAGCAGGTTTAGTTTGTTTAATTGTACCAGTACGTGGGTCAATCTTTGTTGAAGTAATTTTTGACTCATCAATTTTTGGTTTTTTTGTCGCAGTTTTTGCAGGAGCTTTTTTAGTAGTAGCGGTTTCTTTTTTAGCTGGAGCTTTTTTTGTTACTTCTTTTTTAGGTTCTGCTTTTTTTGCTGGAGCTTTCTTAGTAGTAGCAGTTTCTTTTTTAGCTGGAGCTTTTTTTGTTACCTCTTTTTTAGATTCTGCTTTCTTTGTAGTTTCTTTTGCCTTATTTTCTTGTTCTACTTTAGAAACAGCTTTTGCGGCCTGTTTTAAAGGAGCATCAAAAGGGCTTACTCTTTTTTTAGGTTGTTGTAAATCATTGTTTTGGTTTTCCATAATATTCACCTCATATCATAATAATTATAAAACAAATTATTTTGAATGTCAAACTAATTAATCTTTTATTTAAAAACAACTCACTTTTAGTGAGTTGTTTGTTATTGTTTTTACTATTTGTTAGCTTCGATATAGTTAACTAAATCTTTAACATATTTCATGTTTTGAGCTGCATCATCATCAACTTCAAGACCAAATTCGTCTTCTAAAGCCATGATTAATTCAACAGCGTCTAATGAATCAGCCCCTAAATCATCAACTAAATGAGTATCCATTGTGATTTTATCTAATGAAATATTTAATCCTTCTGCGATAATTTTTTGTACTTTTTCGAATACCATATATTTTCCTCCTTAATTATTTTCCGAATCTGCTTTTTAAAGCTTCCATTTGTTTTTCGAATCTTTCTTCTTGGCGACGTTTGTATTCGTCACGTTTTGCTTTTTGTTCTTCTCGTTGTCTTCTTTGTTTTTCTGCCTCAGGATCTACTTGAGGTTTTCTGTTTTGTGGTTTTGGTTTATTAAATTGTGGTTTAGGTTGTTTTACTTTTTGTTCTTCTTGTTTTGGAGCGTTTGGATCAATCATAGTTAATTGTAAACGACCTTTTTTAAGATCAACTTCTAATACCCATACTTTAACAATTTGTCCAACATGAACTGCTTCAAGAGGATGTTTAATAAACTTAGATGACATTTTTGAAACGTGTACTAAACCATCATCATGTAATCCACAGTCAACGAATGCACCGAAGTCAGTAACATTACGAACTGTACCTTGAAGTTCCATACCAGCTGCTAAATCTTCAAGTTCTAAAATATCACTTCTTAAAACTGGAGCTTCGATAACATCACGAGGGTCACGAAGTGGTGATACGAATGCATCTAAAATATCGTTAAATGTATATTCACCAAGATTTAATTCTGCTAGCATTTCTTTTTTATCTTCATCAGTTAATCCTTTAACTTTTGCAACTAATTCTTCACTTCCAAGATCTTTAGATGTGAATTCTAATTTAGCTAAAATTGCATTTGCAGCTTCATAACTTTCTGGATGGATTCCAGTCATATCAAGTGGTTCATTACCATCAACGATTCTTAAGAAACCGATTGCTTGTTCTAAAGCTTTAGGTCCAACACCTTTTACTTTAATATCATTACGATTTTCAAAACGTCCGTTTTCTTCACGATGTGCAACGATTTTCTTAGCAGTACCAGCATTTAAACCAGCAACATATTTTAATAAAGAATATGATGCAGTATTGATGTTAACACCAACTTGGTTAACTGCAGTTTCTACAACGAAGTCTAGAGAACTAGCAAGTTTTGATTGGCTTACGTCATGTTGATATTGTCCAACACCAATTGATTTAGGATCAATTTTAACAAGTTCTGAAAGCGGATCTTGTAAACGACGTGCAATTGAAACTGCTGATCTTTCTTCTACTGAATATTCAGGGAATTCTTCTCTAGCAAGATCACTTGCAGAATACACTGATGCACCTGCTTCATTAACGATAATATATTTAATATCACGGTCAATATTTTTTAAGTTATTAGCAACAAAGCTTTCTGTTTCACGGCTAGCTGTACCATTACCCATTGCAACTACTTCAACATTATGTTTGTTGATTAATTCAGTGAATGTTTCAACAGCAGCAAGATATCTTGCAGGTGGAACAACTTCACCTTTTTGTTTTTGGTGTGGATACATAACGCTCTTTTCAAGAACTTTACCAGTAGCATCTACAACAGCAAGTTTACATCCTGTTCTAAACGCAGGGTCAACACCAAGAACTGTTTTACCTTTCATTGGTGGTTGTAATAAGTAGTTCTTTAAGTTTTCACCGAAAATATTAATAGCTTGGTCTTCAGCTTTTTCTTTTAATTCTGAACGAATTTCACGAATAATAGCTGGTTTGATTAATCTATCATAACCATCTTGACAAGCTTCTCTTACATATGGAGCAGTTACAGCTTCATGAGCTTTAACCATATCTCCACAAATATAATCTAATACTTTTGCATAATCTTCAACAATTGAAACTTTAATAACTTTTTCAGCTTCAGCTCTGTTTAATGCTAAGATTCTATGAAGTTTAATAGTTTTAAGTGGTTCTTCATAATCATAGTACATTTCATATACTTTCTTTTCATCTTCAGCATCTTCTTTAACTTCTGATTTCATCTTAGCTTCGTTTTCAAAATTTTCACGAATCCAAGCTCTGTATTTAGGTTCATCTGAAACAATTTCTGCAACGATATCTTTAGCACCTTGAATTGCTTCTGCAATATTTTTAACAATGATACCTTCTTTTTTCATTGCTTCAACTTCTTCAGCAGTTTTACCTTCTAAATCAGTTACGTATTTACTAGCTTCTTCTTCAACATTTCCTTCAAGAGGGAATGATAATAAGTATTCTGCAAGAGGTTCTAAACCTTTTTTCTTTGCATCTGTAGCACGAGTTTTTTTCTTTTCTTTGAATGGGCGATAAATATCTTCAATTTCAGAAAGTTTAGTAGCATTGATGATACCCATTTTGATTTCATCAGTAAGCTTACCTTTTTCTTCGATTAGTCTCATTACATCTTCTTTACGAGCTGCAAGTTTTTGACCATAATCCCATTCTTGATATATTGCACGAATTTGTTCTTCGTCTAAGTTTCCTGTTACTTCTTTACGATAACGAGCAATAAATGGTACTGTCGCACCGCCTTCAATTAATTCTAAAACTGCTCTAATTTGTCCAATACGAACATTTTGTTCTCTTGAAATTTTACCAAGTAGAGCGTCATTCATGTAATTATTTTCCATAAAAATTCCTCCAACACTAGCGGTCATCTATAATGTATTTTAACGTTTTCTCCTAAACCGCATCTTTAATATTATACCATATTTTGGTCTTTTTAGCAAACAATATAACTATTAATATTATGCTAAATTTTTATAAATTTCTTCTAATATTTGATTAGTATAATTTATTCGAACTTCATTTCTAGAACCTTTTGTATTATATTCTTTAATAAGTGTTTCATCATTAATAATAATACAATAATAACATTTACAAACATCATATGATTCAGCAATTCCAGTAACACTTACACACACATTAGAATTTGTTTTATCTTTTAAACCTTTTGCCATTTCTAATGCTACTTCTTTCGAATAAACAGTATATTTATCTAAAGTTTCTTTTTTAACATTTAATAATTTCATTTTTGCATTTTCTGAATAAGTAATATAACTTTCTTCAATTACATTAGATGATCCACTTACATTAATTATTGTTGATGCAAGTAATCCTCCTGTACATGATTCTGCAAAACTAATCTTATACTTCTTTTCTTTTAATTTTTCTACAAGTTTATTTTCAATCATACTATCACCAAAAATATTATACTATTTTTTTAACAATCTTTCAACTTTCTAACTAATTA
>JAZKYN010000003.1:0-3568 GCA_045612145.1 Bacilli bacterium | reverse complement strand
AATAATGTGATATAATAATATAAAATGGAGGCAAATATGTATAAAAAATTTAAGGACTGTTTATTAAAACCATCAAGAATACCAAATTATTTAGATGATAGTAAGGGTAAGACAATTTTATTCTTTATACTATTATTGTTTATATATATTTTACCATCACTTGTATCTGTTATATCAGTGAATAAAATGCCTTCAACTTATTCAAATTATATAACAGAATCGTTTAAAAATTCAGAAAAAATAAATTATGAATTAGAACATATTAATGGTAAGACTATTTTAAATAAAACAGATGTAAATGCTATGCCACAATATGTAGATCTAGGATATCTATCTGAAGCAGGCATTAGAATTTTAATGTTATTTAATACAGAAGAAGAATTTGATGTAAATGATTATAATTTTTCAAAAGATTTTGCAAATCAAACAGTTATTTTTTTAATTATGGATACTGAAGGAATTAATGTTACAATTGGAATAATTGAAGAATCTTCTACAAATAACGACAAAGCAAATCTTGCATCAAATACAAATACATATGGCTTATTTATAAGTTATGAAAAACTTGGTATAAAGGATTTAGATTTTACACTAGCTTCTACAAATGCTACATTATTTAAATCACAATTAAATGATGCTTATGTAGATATATATAATTCAAATAAAATTCTAATTTATATTTTCTTAATACCAGTTGTAATTTCTGCAGGAATTATATCATTAATTTTACAAATTTTACTTGTATCATTAATTTTTAAAATGATGTATAGACGATATGAATTAGGATATAAAACATTATGCAAAATTGTTTTTCTTGCATATACGCCATGTATTATATTTAATTTATTATCAATCTTTTATTCAAGTTTACTAATGTATTTCATTGGTGAAATACTTACAGTAGTATATATTAGCATTGCATTAAAACATGCATTTATCAAAAAAATTGGAATTAATTTAAACAATATGATTAATAAACAAAATAATAATCAAGGAGATGAGTAATAATGAGTTACAATCATACTGAAATTGAAAAGAAATGGCAAAAGTATTGGGAAGAAAATAATACATTTAAAACAGATGTATATGACTTTTCAAAACCTAAATTTTATGCATTAGATATGTTCCCTTATCCATCTGGTGTTGGTCTTCATGCAGGACATCCTGAAGGATATACAGCAACTGATATTGTTTCAAGAATGAAAAGAATGCAAGGATTTAATGTTCTTCATCCAATGGGATATGATTCATTTGGATTACCTGCAGAACAATATGCAATTTCAACAGGAAATCATCCTGATGGATTTACACAAAAAAATATTGCAACATTCTCTAAACAATTAAAAGAATTAGGGTTTGACTATGACTGGGAAAAAGTAATTGCAACATCTGATTCTTCATTTTATAAATGGACGCAATGGATTTTTAAACAATTATATCAAGATGGATATGCAAAATATGTTGATATGCCTGTTAACTGGTGTGAAGAACTTGGAACAGTATTATCAAATGATGAAGTAATCGATGGAAAATCTGAACGTGGTGGATATCCAGTTATTAGAAAAAATATGAAACAATGGGTAATTGACCAAGCAGCATTTGGAGAAGAATTACTTGAAGGATTAAATAGAATTGATTGGCCTGAATCAACTAAAGAAATGCAAAGAAACTGGATCGGAAGAAGTGAAGGTGCTCTTGTTGATTTCAATGTAGCAAATACTGATTATACATTCACAGTATTTACAACACGTTGTGATACTTTATTTGGAGCAACTTATTGTGTACTTTCTCCTGAACATGAATTAATTGAAAAAATCACAACACAAGAGCAAAAAGAAGCTATTAAGAAATATGTTGAAGAAGCTAGTAAAAAATCTGAACTTGAAAGAACTTCTTTAAATAAAGAAAAAACTGGTTGCTTTACTGGTGCATATGCAGTAAATCCTGCTAATGGAAAACAAATTCCAATTTATATTTCAGACTATGTACTTTCAACATATGGAACTGGTGCTATTATGGCAGTACCAGCACATGATACAAGAGACTATGAATTTGCAAAAAAATTTGGTATTGAAATCATTCAAGTATTAGAAGGTGGAAATATTGAAGAAGAAGCATATACTGGTGATGGAAGTCATATTAATTCTGAATTCTTAAATGGTTTAAATAAACAAGATGCAATTGATAAAATGCTTGCATTTTTAGAAGAAAAAGGCATTGGTAAAAAGAAGATTAATTATAAATTTAGAGAATGGATTTTCGCAAGACAACGTTACTGGGGAGAACCAGTTCCAATTGTTCATTTAGAAGATGGAAAAATCCATGTACTTGCGGATGAAGAATTACCACTTGTTTTACCAGAATTAACAGACTATAAATCACAAAATGGTAAAGCACCTTTAGAAAATGCTGAAGAATGGAAACACTACAATAAAAATGGAATAGTTGGTAAACGTGAAACATCAACAATGCCAGGTTCTGCTGGTTCAAGTTGGTACTTTATGAGATATATTGATCCAAAAAATGATGAAGTATTTGCTGATAAGAAATTACTTGATCACTGGTTACCAGTTGATTTATATATTGGTGGACCTGAACATACAGTTGGTCACTTAATGTATTCACGTATTTGGACAAAATACTTATATCAAAAAGGATTTATTAATTTTGATGAACCATTCAAAAAATTAGTTCATCAAGGTATGATTCTTGGTACTAATGGTATTAAAATGGGTAAACGTTTCCCTGAATTTGTTGTTAATCCTAGTGATATCGTAAGAGATTTTGGTGCAGATACATTAAGACTTTATGAAATGTTTATGGGACCACTTGAAGCTTCAAAACCATGGTCAAATCAAGGTGTAGAAGGTGCATATAAATTTATTAATAGAGTTTATAGAATGATTATTGAATCTAATTTTATTGTTGAAGAAGAAGTAAAAGAACTTGAAAGAGTATATCATCAAACAGTTAAAAAAGTAACTGAAGATTATGAAACACTTTCATTTAATACTGCTATCTCACAAATGATGATTTTTGTTAACGAAGTATATAAAGTTAATAAACTTCCAAGAGCATATGCTGAAGGATTTGTAAAATTAATTAGTTGTATTACTCCACACTTAGGTGAAGAATTATGGCAATTATTAGGTCATAATAATACTATTGCATATGAAACATGGCCTACATATATTGAAGAACTTACAAAAAATGATGAAATCACAGTAGTTGTTCAAGTTAATGGTAAAATTAGAGACAAGTTACTTGTTGCAAATAATACACCAAAAGAAGAACTTGAAAAACTTGCTCTTTCAAGTCCAAAAATTATCGCAAACTTAGAAGGTAAAACTCCTAAGAAGATAATTGTTGTTCCAAATAAATTAGTAAGTATTGTTCTATAATACAAAGAGGTATAAATATGCTTGGGGGAATATTTAAACCGGTTGTAAACAAAGGAAAAGTGTATCAATTTTTAATTGGTTATCAACATCTAATTGTTATTGAATTAAAGAAAACAAATATTATATTTGATAAATTAATAGATAAATTAATTTTAAAATTTGATAAT
>JAZKYN010000002.1:0-7875 GCA_045612145.1 Bacilli bacterium | reverse complement strand
AATTGACATATATATATATATTATTTATAATATATGGGTAATGGAGGTATTTTATGAGGTTAAAGAATGTTAAGGGTGCTAATGATATAATTATTAAGGGTACTTATTATGTTGAAAATCCTAGTCAATATAAAGGTAAATGGAATGAGTTTTTTGGTAATGATAATCCTATATATATTGAGATTGGTATGGGGAAAGGGGATTTTATTATAGAGAATGCTCTTAGATATAAAGATATTAATTTTATTGGGATAGAGAAGTATGATAGCGTTATAGTTAGAGCTATACAAAAATCTAATGATTTAGAACTTGATAATTTAAAGATTATTAGAATAGATGCGAATAAATTAGATACTATTTTTGATAGAGAAATAGATACTATATATTTAAATTTTTCTGATCCTTGGCCTAAAGATAGACATGCTAAAAGAAGGCTTACTAGTCCAGTATTTTTAGGTATTTATGACAGAATATTTAAAGATAGAAATAGAATTGTTATGAAAACAGATAATGTTAATTTATTTAATTATTCATTAGATTCTTTATCTGATTATGGATATAATATTATATATAAAACTAATAATTTGAATTGTTTAGATAGTGATAATATAATGACTGAATATGAGAAAAAATTTTATAATCTTGGTGTTAAGATTAATAAACTTGAATCTATTAAGTAAAATAAGAAAATATTGTTGAAATTTACTTGTAATTATGATAAAATAAAGATAATTATATGATAGGAGGTATTTTAAGTATGGCCTTTGGAAAGAAATTAAAAGAAATAATATCAGATGAAGAAAATACAGAAGATTCTTATTATACTGAAGATGTTGTTAATGTTCAACCTGGTAGTGGTAAAATGATATTATTAGAACCTAGAGCTTTTTCTGAAAGTCAGCAAATTGCTGATCATTTGAAGAAAAGAAATACAGTGGTAGTTAATATGAAAAGAGTTACTGCCGAACAAGCTAAGAGAATAATTGATTTCTTAAGTGGGACGGTATATGCGATAGGTGGAGATTTACAGAAGATTGGGGTTGGAATTTTCTTGTGTACACCAAAGAATGTTAATGTTGAAGGAACTATTTCTGAAGAAGATGGTAAGAAACAAGAAGAAATAGACTAGTAAATGGTGATAGTGTGAAAAGATTTAATATAGTAGAAAATGGTTATGATGTTAATGAAGTTCATAGATTTATTGATATTGTAATTAATAAACTTGAAAAATTAAATGCTGAAAATGCCGCTTATGTTATAGAAATAGATAAACTCAAGATGAAGATGAATGAGAGTAAACCTAATGATGATAGGCTAGAGAAAGCTTTGTTAGCGGTACAAGAAACTGCTGATAGAATTAGAGATGCTTCAAAAGAAGAAGCAAGGATAATTGTTGAAGAAGCTAAGAATAATGCTACTTCAATAGTACATGAAGCTTTAATTAAAGCTGAAAAAATAGAACATGATAGTATGTTGTTAGAAAAAAATATGAAAGTATATAAAGAAAGAGTTAAATCTTTATTAGAGGCACAATTAAGTTTAGCTGATGATTTAGATAAAATAGAACTTTAATGAGGTTATGGGAGGATATAGATATGAATGTTGTTAAATATGTGGAATTAGTTAATAATTGGCGTCCTGCCGATGAAATGGGAATAGGACTTAAATCAGAATTCCAAAGACTTAGTGAACAGATAAAAAAAATGGGAACTAAAACAATGCTTGGTGATTATGAGTATGAAGTTAAAGAACATGAAGCGAAGAGGGAAGAAGCAAGTTTAAGGGATGAAAATGCTCTTGAAAAGTTTTATGATATGTATGTACCAAAAATATATTATGATACTAGTGTTGCTAAATTAAATGAAATATATAAAGAAATTGAAAAAAAATATGGTCTTGAAAGAAGAAAAAGAGTAGAAGAAGAAATAGATAATTTTGCTAAGCGTTCTGGGGAAATGAAGACTGAAATTAATAAGGTTAAAGCTGAATTAGTATTAGGAGATGAAAATAAAAATTTTGAATTAACTGATGCGGTTAGGGGATTGGATTCAGAATTTGCTGAGTTAGTAGCTGAATCTGACAGATTAATTGGTGAAATTGATTCATTTGTTAACGAAACTGGGTCTGCTGATTTTAGTATGACACCAGCACAAATTAAAAAGAGAGTTAGTGAATTAGGAAAAAATATTAGAGATTTAAAACAAAATCTTGTACATAAATATGATGCTAGAGTTGCTTTGACTAATGCTAAAATTGCTGAATTAAAAAATAGGACTGATTTGACTCCTGAAATTATGGGGATGATTAATGGGTTATCGGAATTACAATTATGTGGTGTAACTGTAAAAGGTTGGAAACATAATTCGTTTTTGAAAGATATAGATTTTAATAAGTTAATGGAAGTTAATAAACTTATTGCTAATATAGAAGGAAATATAAAATCAATTTCTGGGCCTAGTCCAATAGATGGTGAAAAAGAAGATAATGATATGCAACATCTTATGATTAAATTAGATGCTGATATTAGTCAGATTGAAACTGAGATTAGTAAACTCGATTCTGAAGTTGTACCAGGTTTATCTCCAGCAGATTTGGCTGATAAAATGCAAAGACTTGATGATATTGAATCATTAATTAATTGTTTTATATCATGTTTACAAAAATATAAGGATAGTATGCCTGAAGAGGAATACAAAGAATATGTTGAAAGAATTGAAGATGCGGTGGCTGATGTAGCGTTGTTATATACAAAATTACAAGCTAGTAAAGGTAAGTCATCGTCTCCAGATGATGATAAAAACAAGGATGTTGATTATAATGAATTATTATCTAAGGCTGAGAAATTGTCTAGTGATATCAATAAATTATATGACGATGTTGAAACATTTAAAGGAAAAGTTGATGAGGATGGCGTTACTATATTTGAAAAAAGATTGTCTGATTTTGAACAAAAATTAGAAGATTTGAAGAAAGATATAGAAACTAGAAATGCTGATGGTAAGTTAGATCCAAATCAATATAGGAATTTAATGGATAAAGTTAGTGAGATGGAGAAAAAACTTAAAGAAACTAAAGATAAAATAAAAGATCCTGGTATGGTTATGGGGTCAGAGGCATTTGAGGTTTTATCTGAAAGAGTTGGTAAATTAAAAGCAGAGGTAGAAAGATTAGATTCTCAAGTTAATGGATTTAAGCCTCCTATTAGAGATAAGGCTACAAGAAATAATATAGAAGCTGCTATAGCTGGAATTGATGAAGAAATTAAATTTTTAGAAGATTCTTTAGAAGTATATAAGGATAAAGATGTTAACAAATATAATGAATTAAAGAATGATCTTGATGATATTAAAGACAAATTTGAAAAAACACAAGAAGAATACAGAAAAAGATGTCCTTTACGTGTAAGAATTAAAAAGGATGCTAAAAAATTATATAAAAAACATCCAAAATTATGTTTGTTAGCTGCAGGTTTAGCTGCAACAGCATTAGTTCATGCAACTGTTGGTCCTGTTTTAATTCCTGCTATTATGCATGGTAATTTAATGATTATGAATAAATTACCTATTTTAAGACCATTCTTTAAATTTACTAATAATATATTAGGTAGAATGATAAATGCTACAATACAAACTGTTACAATGGGTAATACTACATTTGCTGGTTGGGTTTTAGCTAACGGTACTATGATTAATCCTTCTTGTGCGGCAGCATCATTATTAAAAGGTGTTGCAATATCAGGTATAGGTTCAACTTTAATGGTCGCACCAATTGTTATTGCAATTAAAGAGTTAGTGGAAAAAATGAAAACGGTTGATTTAAAACAAAAACTTAGTGAAACAGTAAAAAAAGGAAAAGTTGGAGATACTGTAACAAAAGGTAAAGATAAAATCGGTGATACGTTTAAGAAAAAGAAGAAAAAGAATATTGATGAATTAATAAAGGATTTTAGTGTTTCTGGCAAAACTCTTCAAGAGTTTGTTGAAGAAAATGGTTTAAATAAAAATGAACAATTAGAATTTTATAAGGCTTTGGCTATTGCTATGCAAAAACAAAGTGAAGTTCAAAAAGAAGATGAATCTCTTGAAGAGAATCAAGTATTAGGGAGAAGATAATTATGGTAGACAAAATAGTTGAATTAGAAAATAATAAAAGTTATGTATTATTAGATGAAACTTTGTTAAATAATGTAAAATATTATTTTGGATTAAGATTAAATGAAAAAGAAGAACCAACGAATAATTATTTATTCTTTGAAGAGTCAAAAGAAGGTATTGATACCTTCTTGACTCCAATAAGTGATGAAGATATGAAGGGATTACTTCTAACTGCATTTACAGTTAATTTCTTAGATAAAGTCTATGATGAAGTATAATTAATTGTTATGGAAAATAAAAAAAATAATTTTAAATTAACTTTTGTTTGGTCATTTTCTTTTCTTTTACTTTTAACTTTAGTTGGTTTAGGAGTTAGTTCATCAGTTAAGGGGACTAAGGCTGCTGTAGGCACTGTTTGTCCTGATGATGCTCCTAATTTGGTAAGTGGGGTTTGTTGTCCTAGTAATATGTCTACGGTTGAAAATGGCGTTTGTCATAACGGTTTATATAACGGCTCTGAATGTACAAAAACTGTTTCTAATTGTTCAGCTTCAAATATTCCATATGGTTACACGTGTTCTTGTACGAATGGTATTTGTGTTATTACTGCTAATTCTTCAGCGTGTACTGCTGTTCCTAAAGAGCCTTCTACTTGCTTTGTAGATGCCGATGGTAATTGTGTAAGTGACAATCAAAATGAAAATGATAATTCATCTGCATGTTGGTATTGTAATGGCTTATATAAGTGGCAAATTGGACAAAACGGATGTCAATATCCTGTTACTGATGTTACGTCAAGTGGTGAATGTGACAATAAAAATTCTTCAAGTAGTTCGTCCTCATCTTCATCTTCTTCAAATAAATGTACTGTTACTTTTGAGGGAGCATCAACTGTCACTGGAACAGTTGAAACTGATGGAACTTGTTTGGTAACTGCACCAAATACAACTCCTGTAAAATCTGGTTTTAAGTTTAAAGGTTGGGGGAATTCTTGTACAATTCAGCCTGGTACGCTAACTAAGTTGTCTTCTAAGAATGTTTCGGCTTGTTGGGAAGAAGATTCATCTACAACCGAACCATCATTGCCTTCAAGTAGTTCTTGTCCTCCGGGAAGCATGGTAGATGTTGATGGAAATTGTATTTCTCCTTCAAGCAGTTCGTCTTCAAGTAGTTCTAGTCAACAAAATAAATGTTGGAAATGTAACAGTGATGGATATTATTATTGGGGATTGAATGGAATGGCAAGTGGTTGGACTTGTGGTAATGGGTGGACACAAGTTGCTCTATCTCAGTCACAATGTGTTAATGCTACAGGTGTTTGTTATTTAAATAGTAATACTGGTCTTTATGAATGGGGAAATCCTACAGGTACACATCAAGTTGTTGCTGTTGAAACTTCTACACAATGTTATGCTCTTAATAATGTTACTGCTACTTTTTATAAGGGAAGTACTGTACATGCTAAAAAAACTTGTACGTTACTTTCTAAAGGTGGTGATGCTTTAGCTTGTACTGTAACTGCTCCTGTATTACCTAGTGGATATTCGTATTGGTCTTCTAGATCTTCTTGTTCAGGTAGTGTTTCTACATTCACTGTTCCAAAAGGTGGAGCTTCTTATTATGCTTGTACTAGTGGTGGTGGCGGAAGTCCTGATGTAAATCCTGATCCTTCTTCTAGTAGCAATCCTACTTCAAGTCCAACAAGTAATCCTACGTCTAAGCCTACTTCAAATCCAGCAAATGATCCAGAACCAAGCTTGGATGTTAATGTAGATGAAAATCCTCCAACTAATGAAATTGCTATATTTGTTGTTTGGGTTGTTTCTGCTATGGCGATTGTTTATTCTGTTTGGTACTTTAAACAGATTAAGGAAAATTAATAAATAATGAAAAATTTAGTTATAGTTAATAAGAAAAAAGCATTTTTGCTTTTTTCTGTATTATTTGTTTGTTTTTTTACTTTGTTATTTAGGCAATTTGATTTAAAGGGTACGAAATCTGCTGAATCCGATTATGAATGTTCTTCAGGTTATTTAAAGGTGTCTGGTAGTAGTTATTATTGTTGTCCTAACAAAAGTGATGAATTGATTAGTGGTTATTGTTTTGATAAAAGTAAGGCTTCAGCTTTTTATGTTGTTTCGGGAGGTAAATTTTGTGTAAATGCATATAATTTAGGTGGTGAAAATTCTTCATTATCTAATCAAATGTGGTTTTATACAGATGCACAAATATCAGCTTTTTGTCAAGAAAAATTTGGGTCTGGATGGTATTATTCAAGTGGCTCAGCTTGTGGGCAGCATGTTGATGGTAATTGGTCTGGTAGTTGTACATGTTTTGGTAAACCAGAAACATGTACAAAACTTGCTGTAAAAGCTATTAATGTTAAAGAAAAAGAATGTAAAGAACAAGGCGGTTCTTTGGACTCAAATGGTGAATGTATTGTAATTCCTAATTGTAGTGTGAGTTCTTCAGGTAAATGTACTAAGTGTAATGGTGGATATTATATAAATAATGGTCAATGTACATTATGTCCAGCCAATCATTATTGTGATGGAACATCTACAACACCTGTTGCTTGTAAGACTGGTTCTGTTGCAGGGGCTGGTTCTGATTCAATAGATGATTGTAAAGCTCAGGTGTCTAAGTGTTATCAATGCTTAGGAAATTCTAGTATATTGGTCTGGGCTTCGAGTATGCCTTCGAATGGTTATAATAATTGTAATTCTCCATGGCAAAGTACAAATCTTACATATGATAAGTGTAGGTCTACTTCATCTTCAACACCAAGTAGTTCATCTTCAGGAAATTCAAAACCATCATTGCCTTCTAGTAGTTCTTCAAGTTCGGTTCAGCAACCATCTTCGTCAAGTTCGGTTCAACAACCATCTTCGTCAAGTTCGGTTCAGCAACCGTCTTCGTCAAGTTCGGTTCAGCAACCATCTTCATCAAGTTCGGTTCAGCAACCATCTTCATCAAGTTCGGTTCAGCAACCATCTTCGTCAAGTTCGGTTCAGCAACCATCTTCGTCAAGTTCGGTTCAGCAACCGTCTTCGTCAAGTTCGGTTCAGCAACCATCTTCGTCAAGTTCGGTTCAGCAACCATCTTCGTCAAGTTCGGTTCAGCAACCATCTTCGTCAAGTTCGGTTCAACAACCATCTTCGTCAAGTTCGGTTCAGCAACCATCTTCGTCAAGTTCGGTTCAGCAACCATCTTCATCAATAGACGATGAAATAATAAATGATAATCCTCCTACAGGAGAAATAACTATATTTGTAGTTTGGGTTATTGCTTTTGCTGCGATTGTTTATTCTGTTTGGTATTTTAAACAAGTAAGAGATAATTAAAAAAAGGGGCAATAGTGATATTGCTCTTTTTTGATAGGTGAGTTATGAAAAAAAAATTAAGATTTATTGTTCCTAGTTTGATTACTTTAGGAATATTATTAATATTATTTTATTATCAAGGATTATATCCGTTTACTGATAATTCGATAGTGCAGGTGGATGCTGATTATCAATTCATTCCTGTATTATATCGTATATATGATTTTTTGCATGGAAATGGTAATATTATATATGATGATATTGGTTTTGGAAATAATATATATGTTTCTATGATTATTCAGGGAAGTTTGTTTAGTCCTTTGTCTTTATTGTTATATTTTACTAGTAGGTCTAATATACCATTGTTTTTTAATGTTTTAATTATTATAAAGATGTGTTTAATTAGTTTTACTACTTATATTTATATTAATAAGAGTTTTAAGGTTAATGAGTATTTT
>JAZKYN010000001.1:0-8465 GCA_045612145.1 Bacilli bacterium | reverse complement strand
TCTATGTTTTATCTTCCTTATATTTTTATCGTCACCATTTACTAATATTTGTTTTGAATTATTCGCTATTTTTTGAAATGTTTTAACTACTGCTCTTATATCTTTATAATAATCAGTATGATCTAATTCTATATTGTTTATAATTAATAAATTCGGATTATATTTTAAGAAGTGTTCTTTATATTCACATGCTTCAAGTACAAATAAATTATTTTTGTTATAACCAGCTCCTGATCCATCACCTATTATATATGAACACTTATAATCTAATAGATCAACTATAAAACTAGTTGTTGTAGTTTTACCATGTGTCCCAGATACTGCAATCAATTGTTTATCATTCATGTTGCCAATAAATTCATGATAATAACTATAGACAAAATTTTTAGAAATTATTTCGCTTACTTCACAATTTTCAAGATCATATGCATTCCCTATTATATAATAATATTCGCATGTTATATTTATTTTATTAAATTCTTTAATTTGTATTCCTTTATTTATAAGTAAACTTTCTGTAAAATAATTTTCTTTTGAATCGCTTCCAGTCACATAGTAACCTTCATCATATAATAATTGTGCAAGAGCAGCCATTCCTGTTCCTTTAATGCCAACTAAATAATACTTCATTAAAAACCACCACTATATTATATGTGTCATGTTAGATTATAACAACACTAAACTTGAAATATTAATGTTTTTTTGTTATAATTATCAATAGTTAAATAAGGAGTTTTTTATGAATATCAAATTAGATTTATTTTTAACTTTCTTTAAACTAGGAGCCACAACCTTTGGTGGAGGGCACGCAATGGTATCAATGTTAAAAGAAAGTGTTATAGATAAAAAGAAATGGATATCAAATGATGAATTATTAGAAATATGCGCAATAGCAGAATCTACACCCGGACCTGTTGCAATAAACACTGCAACATTTATTGGGTATAAAAAAGCTGGTGTTATAGGAAGTATCCTTTCAACTTTAGGCGTTGTTCTTCCATCTTTTATAATAATTTATTTAATATCATTATTCTTTGATACTTTTATAAGTAATAAGTATGTAGCCTATGCTTTTACAGGAATCAAATGTGCTGTAGGTCTTCTTATAATTAATGCAGGTATTAAACTTGCAAAAGGATCTAAAAAAGCAATATGGCAATATGTGTTAATATTCTTAATTATTGGATTAATGTTAACATTTGAAATATTTGCTATTAACTTTTCATCTATAATATTAATTGTATGCGGTGGAATAATTGGTATTATTGCGTCAAGTATAACTTCTAAAAAGGAGGAAAAATAATGATTTACTTACAATTATTTATTGAATTCTTTTTAATTGGTTTATTTACTTTTGGTGGCGGATATGCAATGATTCCTCTAGTTAGAGAAACTGTACTAGAAAATGGTTGGTTAACTGAGGCACAATTTTATGACTTCATAGGTGTGTGCGAATCAACACCAGGCCCTATTGCTGTAAACATGGCAACATTTGTAGGTTCTGATCAAGCAGGCGTACTTGGCAGCATATGTGCAACTTTAGGTGTTGTTCTTCCGTCTTTTATAATTATTTTAATTATCGCTATAATATCAGGTAAATTTTTAAAGAACAAATATGTCCAAAGGGCATTAAAGGGTATCAAAGCAGTAGTTCTTGGATTAATAATTTCAACTGGTCTTGTTTTTGTTATTAAGACTTTTGGATTTGTATCTTTTAACGAATTTAATTTCAATTTAATTTCAACAATTATTTTAACACTATTATTTATAATATATTATGGATATTCTTTTATAAGAAAAAAGAAAATTAATGCAATTTTATTAATCGCTATTTCTGCAATACTTGGGATAATTGTTAACTTAATTGCTAATATGTAAAAAAACTATCAGGTTGCCCTGATAGTTTTTTACTTTTCTTCTTCAAATTTAGCGTAAACTTTTATATTTGAATGTATTCCTTTTTCAAGTTTTGTGATAGGTTCTCCATTAAATTCAGGATTATCATACCATCCGACAAATGTATATCCTTCATATACGATATCAGTAGGTAAAATAAATTCTTCTTCCCAATCATATGTATAATTTAATTCACCTGTGCTAATTTTAACAATATACGGAATTTTTTCATAAAATGTAGGTACTTTATATCCTTCTCTAAAGAAATAACTTGGAAGTCTATGTGGATCATCTTTATCTACATAAGGACTATAGTAGAAGAATTTTGCAGTATCAATAATCGATGCCCAAGCTGACGCTAGGAAGTCACTGCCTGTACCATTTGGATCTGAGGAACTGTTAGTATATCCTTCCTCAAGTCTCCAATAATAGAAGAAATCTTGGATAAAATAAATAAATTCAACATACATGTTATTATCTAAGCAATATCCGATAAAACCATCATCAGAATGTTGATCTTCAATTTTACCACCAGCATCAATTTTTAAATAATAAGATCCATAGTTATTACCAATTTGTGACATACCAGCAGATCCACCAGTATATGCTGAACATATTTCTAAGAAATCTTCAACATTATTTGCTCCTGACTTAATTAATGAATATTCAGCACCTCTATAATCTTTTATATAATAATAGAAATCTGAGAAAAATGCACGATATAATTGTTTATAATTAGAATACATATGTTTACCGAAAACATAATCAATAGTGTATGTTACTTTTTCCCATACAGCTGTAAGAGTTACATCTTCTTCATAAACAATTGGAATTCGATCAATTACAGATGGATTTTCCCAATTTGGATTTTCTGTCCACCCTTTAAAACTATATCCTAATTTTGTTGGAACAGGTAATATATACTCTGATTCATATTCATAATATTCTTGATATTCATCTGGCATAATTCCTTCTTGAACATCATATGTAATTGTATTACCTTTTACCCATCTTGCGATAAATGTAAAATTAGTTTTAAAACCTTGTTCAATTTTAGTAACTGGTTCCCCTGTAAATGCAAAGGAAGTATACCATCCTAAGAAAATATGACCTTCTTTTTCAGGAATAGGTAATTCATATTCTTCATTTCCTTGTTCATAAACAGGATCTAATTCACAATTTTTAAATGTAATTTTATATAACTTTGTCCAATTTGCAATAATTGTAATATTTGATGTAATAGGACTATCAAAATCAAATAGTTCACCATTTACATACCATCCATTAAACAAGAACCCTTCTCTTATTGGATCAGATGGTTTATTTACTTTTAATCCTTCAACTACTGTTACTTCATTAATATCTACACCTGAATCAAAAGTAACTGTAAAATTACTTTTTTCTTTTATCCATTTAGCGTATACTACTATGTTTTCTTTTTTAGTTGTATCTAAATTACCTTTTACCTCATTTTCAAAATTGATATCAAAATACCAACCATCGAAAATAAATCCTTCTTTAGAAGGTGTATCTAAAGATATCTCATCACCTTTTTTAAATTCAGTAACATAGTTATCTAATTTTCCACCATCTAAATTATATGTTATAGAATATGTTTTTTTACAACTTGTTAACGAACATAAACATACAACTAAAATAAGACTTATTAATATATTTCTAATTTTCTTCATTAATTACTTCTCCAAATAAATGCCATGAATAAGCTTTAGTCACTTTAACATCAACTAAATCACCAATTTTACATTTATTTTCTCTGTTATCTTCAAAATTAACTAACATATTTTGTTTAGTATAACCCGTTAAAATATTTTCGTTATTTTTACTTGGTCCTTCTACTAAAACTTCTACAATTTTATTTTCATATTTTAAGTGACCTTTTAACGCACTTTCATTCACATAACTATTTAAAGTGTTAAGTCTATTATGTTTTTCTTCTTCTGTAAGTGGATTTTCCAATTTTGCGGCAGGAGTACCTTCCCTTGGCGAATAAATAAAAGTAAATGCACCATCATATCCAACTTCTTTTACAAGTTCAACAGTATCTAAAAATTGTTCTTCTGTTTCACCTGGGAAAGCAACAATTATATCTGTTGTAAATGAAATATCAGGAATTGCCTTCTTTAATTTATTAATTTTTTCAAGATATGCTTCTTTTGTATATTTTCTATTCATTCTTCTTAATACTTCATTATTACCAGATTGAACAGGTAAATGTAAATGAGGCATTATATTTCCACCAAGTGCCATTGATTCAATTGTAGCATCATCTAAATCTCTTGGATGAGATGTAGTATATCTAATTCTTTTAATTGAAGTTTTATTTAAATCTCTAAGTAAGTTTGCAAATGTATAATCAGTATCTTTGAAATCTTTACCATAAGCATTAACATTTTGACCAAGAAGTGTTACTTCAACATAACCATCTTTAGCAAGTTGTTCAACTTCTCTTATAATTGCTTCTGGTCTTCTTGATCTTTCTGTACCTCTTGTATAAGGAACTATACAATATGTGCAGAATTCATCACAACCATACATTATATTAACCCATGCTTTTTTAGGATGATCTCTTATTACTGGGATATTTTCATATATATCCCCTTCAACTGATAATACTTCAATTACATTCTTTTGATTATTTATAACATCATATAAATATTCTGGAATACTTGAAATATTATGAGTTCCAAAAACAATGTTAATTTGCGGGAATTTCTTCTTAATACTTACTATTGTTTTTTCTTCTTGAGGCATACATCCGCATATACCAATAATCATACCAGGATTTTTCTTTTTAAATTGCTGAAATCTTCCAAGTTCACCATATACTCTTTCTTCTGCATTTTCTCTAATTGCACACGTATTAAATAAAACAAAATCAGCTTTTAATTCATCTTCTGTTCTAGTATATCCTAAACTTTCTAAGATACCTGCAATTTTTTCACTATCAGCAAGATTTCCTTGACAACCATATGTTTTTAACATATAGTATTTTCCCGCTCCAAGATTAATATATTTTGGATCTAAATAAAAATCTTTAATTGATATTTCACTAGTTCTTCTTTTTCTTGCATCAGTAAGCGATGGAAGAACTTCTTTTATATATTTGTTTTCTTTTATTTTATTTGCCATATATATAATTCTTTCTATTTATATTTTTCTTTATATTCGTCAATTGTCATTCCGTATATTAGTTTATCAAAGATTTTCCCATCATAACGCACATAGCCATTTCTTGCTACACCTTCTTTAACAAAACCAATTTTCTCGCATACTTTTTGAGATTGATAATTATCTACAAATGTTCCTGCTTCAATACGTTTTAAATCTAAAAATTCAAATCCATATGATATAACTTCTTTTGCAGCTTCTGTTGCATATCCATTTGACCAATATGCAGGGTTAATTGAATAACCAAGCTCTGCTTTAAATTTATAATAATGATTATATAATTCAATTGTACCAATCATTTTATTATTGCTTTTTAAAACAATTGCCCAATTACCAAGTTCATATGGTGATTTTATTGTAATCATTGATTTAATTATACTAATTGTTTCAACAATGCTAATATGTGGTGGCCATCCAGCCATAGGTCCAACATATGGTGTTTTAGCATATTCAAACATATCATCAGCGTCTAATACAGACAAAGGTCTTATGATAAGTCTTTCTGTATAAAGTGTGGGTAATTTCATATAACCTCCATAATAAGTAAAAAGTTGGCAAAGCCAACTTATTTACGAGATTCTACAATTAATTTAATTGCTGTACGTTCTTCTCCATCAATAACGATATCGCTAAACGCAGGTACGCATATTAAATCTTTGCCTGTTGGCGCAACATATCCTCTTGCGATTGCAATTGCTTTGATTGCTTGATTTAATGATCCAGCGCCAACTGCTTGAATTTCAATCGATTGCTTTTCCCTAAAGGCATTAGCAAGTGCTCCCGCAACTGAATTTGGTTTTGATTTTGATGAAACTTTTAATACTTCCATTTTTATGGTCCCCCCTAGTAAATTTATTTTCTGCATTTAATCATATTCATCATTTATGAATTATATGCATACATTTACTATTTTACCATATTTATAATCTCGAAATTTGTCACTTTGTGCGAAATATCATTAATTTCTACTACAAGTCCATTTAATTGTTTTCTTCCTTTATCACAAGGTACATGTCTTACTGGAAGACCTGTTAAAAATTTCTTAATTATTAGACTTGATTCAACACCAATTACGCTATCTAAAGAACCAGTCATTCCAAGATCTGTCATATACATAGTTCCATTTGGTAATAAGTGTGCATCATTTGTTTGAACATGTGTATGTGTTCCGACAATAATATTAACTCTTCCATCAAAGTGATGTCCATAAGCAATTTTTTCACTTGTTGCTTCAGCATGGAAGTCACAAATATATAAATCGCTTTTAACATTTTTTAAAAGTTCTTCTGTTTTTTGGAATGGACAATCAAGTGAAGAATTCATAAACGTTCTTCCCATTACTTGAAATACAGTAACAGTTAAATTATTATATCTTAGCGTTACATAACCTTGACCAGGAACATTTCCAGGATAGTTAAGTGGTCTAACTAAGTTTTTAGCATCATCAATAAAATTATAAATGTCATGATTTGCAAATGAATGATTTCCAAGTGTAACAACATTTACATGATGTTCTAATAAAAATTTATAATAATTAGTTGTTATTCCATTTCCATGTGCAATATTTTCACCGTTAGCAACAATAAAATTAATACCATGTTTTGTTCTAATTTCATCTAAATGATTTTCAATCATTTCTCTACCAGCGGCACTAAAGATATCGCCAATAAGTAATATTTTCATTTAATAATAATCTACTTTCTAACGAGCTACTTCTTGAACTCGAGTTTCTCTAATTACTGTTACTTTAATAGTACCAGGATAATTCATTGTAGTTTCAATTTTGTTTTTGATATCACGAGCAAGTTTTACTGCTTCTGCATCTGTAATTTCTTCAGGTTTAACAATGATACGTACTTCTCTACCAGCTTGTAAAGCATAAGTTTTATCAACACCTTTGAATTCATTACTTAAATCTTCTAATTGTTGTAATCTCTTAATGTAGTTATCTAATGATTCACTACGAGCACCAGGTCTTGCTGCAGAAAGTGTATCAGCTGCTGCAACTAATTCTGAAATTACATGATTAGATTCAACGTCACCATGGTGAGATGCGATAGCATTAATAACAACTGCATTTTCTCTAAATTTAGTTGCGATTTCTACACCAATATCAACATGGCTTCCTTCTTGTTCATGGTCAGTTGCTTTACCGATATCATGAAGAAGACCAGCACGTCTTGCAAGGATTTCATCTTGACCTACTTCAACAGCAAGTTTTCCAGCAAGGAAAGCAACTTCTTTTGAATGAGCTAAAGCATTTTGTCCATAACTTGTTCTAAATCTAAGTCTTCCAATTAATTTAACAAGTTCAGGATGGATTTTACCAACACCAGTTTCGAATACAGCTTTTTCACCTTCTTCACGAATTTCGTTTTCAAGTTCTTTAGTACATTTACTAAATACTTCTTCAATTCGAGGTGGTTGAATACGACCATCACTAACAAGTGTTTCTAATGTTCTTCTAGCAATTTCTCTTCTAATTGGATCAAAACAAGAAATAACTACTGAATCTGGAGTATCATCGATAATTAAATCAACACCAGTAACTGCTTCAATTGCACGAATATTTCTACCTTCACGACCAATGATTCTTCCCTTCATTTCATCGTTTGGAAGTGATACAACTGATACTGTTTTTTCTTGAATTGTTTCGTTAGCATATTGATGAATAGCATTTGTTAAAATAACTTGAGCTTTGTGATTTGCTTCTGATTTAGCTTTCTCAACTTCTTCTTTAACATAAATAGCCATTTCCATTGACATTTCTTCTTCTAAGCGTTTAAACACAATTTCTCTTGCTTGTTCTTGATTTAAGCCACTAATTTCCATTAATTTTTGTTCTTGTTCGCTAATTAATTCTTCTACTCTTTCATTACGTTTTTCAATTTCAGCAATTCTTTGCTCTAATTTGTTTTCTTTTGTAATTAAAGCACCTTCACGTTTATCAAGATTATCTGATCTATTTTCTAGATTTGTTTCTCTACGATCTAATTTTTTACTTTCTTCTTGTAATTCAGCTTTTTTAGATTCCATATCTTTTTCTGCTTTTGCTTTTAATTCAGATATTTCAGCTTTAGCTTCTTTAATTAAATCTCTTTTTTGAGCTTGCCCTTCTTTTTCAGCATCTTCAATAATCTTTTTTGCATCTTTTCCTAATTGTTCAAATTTATTTTCAACTTGTTGTTTCCCTTTTGAAAATGCAATGAACCATGCAATAACCGCACCAATTGCTAACGCAATTAATAATAGAAGAACAAAAACGATAGCATTAATTTCCATCATATTTTTTTCTCCTTCTTGTATATTGTAATGTAAATTATATATAAACGTACTTTCGTACAATAATTTCTTACTAACTTATTATATCAAAAATCTCT